>JAUQXG010000299.1 GCA_030834765.1 Lutispora sp. | reverse complement strand
CATAACCAGAAAGTATGCTCCCAAAAATTGAAGCCACGAGCCGTGTAACTGATAAGCAAAAAAGATCGCTCCTGTTGTGTAAACTAGGATGAGCGAAGCAACAGAATAAAGTGCGTAAATGACAACCTGCACCGCCAGGATAAGGGCAGGATTAGTAGGTGTCACCTTGAACCGCTTTAATATTTTTCTGCTTCGGTAATCGGATACGACTAAAGGAAGTCCCATCACGCCTCCGGCACAAATGGCAATGGTCGATACTGCGCCAAAGGATTGTTCCAAGAAGGTATATTCTGCACCGTTGAAAGCAGGCTTATTTCCGAAAACTGTCCCTATGATAACAACGACGATGACAGGCATGCAAATGGCAAAAATAAACATGTCCATCCCACGAAGGGACAGGCTACTTTCTGTTTTAAGTAATGCTTTAAATGCTCTCATTTTTCCCCTCCTCATCTGTATACCAAAGATATGCATCTTCAAATTTTTTATAAGGACTGGCTGTAACCGCTTCTTGTACCGTCCCGCAAAAAATGCTTGCTCCGTTTTTCAAAATCATAATTTTGTCGCAGAGGGCTTCCACCTCGTCCATAAAATGCGAAGTTAGCAGAATGGTCAGCCCTTTCTCTTTTAACTCAGAAAGGCTTTTCCACACATTTCGCCGTGCCTTGGCATCCAATCCGGTGGTTAGCTCGTCTAAAAACACAACTTCAGGGTCTGGAATCAGTGCAAGCACGATAAATAACCGCTGCTTCTGGCCTCCTGAAAGCTCGCTGACTTGACTTTTCAATTTATCTGAAAGTCCAAATTGCTTCAATAAGGTACCATAATCTAGGGAGGTTTTATAAAGTGAAGCAGTAACCTCACAAAGTTCAGATACTCTGATTTTGTCCTGATAGTTGGTTTCTTGGAATTGAACGCTAACCTTCTCAAAGAGCTTTTTCCGGTCTTTTTGCGGATTCATTCCTAAAATGGATATCGTTCCGCTATCTTGTTTTTTCGTTCCTAAGATACATTCAATTGTGGTGCTTTTACCCGCACCGTTTGCGCCCAGCAAGCCAAATACTTCTCCGCGGCAAATTGAGATATTGACATTCTCCACTGCCTTGACATGGTCGTAAGACTTGCATAGTTGTTTAACTTTAATAGTTGTTTCCATGCGATTAAATCCCTCCTATCTTTTTTTACATAAAAAGAATAACACCAGAACAAAGTCTGGTGTCAAAGTGTAGGGTTTGTTATAAATTGTTTTTTCATTTTCTCGAGATGAGTGAGCATAACTTCCGCGTTTTGTTCAGCGCAATGCAATGATGTGAGTAGCTTATCGCATACAGAAATAATATCGTCATTTTGCTTTGGAGTGTCAATTACCTGTCGGATGTCCGCTTCGGGATTTCGAGATAGGGTATTCAGCATTCGTAAAATTGCTGAAAGAGAGTAATTGGCACAACGCAAGGAACGTATGATTTTCAACCGCCGAATATCTTCGTCACCATAAACGCGATAACCATTTTGCTTTCGTTTTATAGTAAGTAATCCGTTCATTTCCCAATTTCTTAAAGTGTCTATTGAGATTTGTAAATAATCGGCCGTTTCTTTTCTGGTTAAAAATGTAGTGCCTGGTTCCTGACTATCACCTGATAACAGCTTTTCAGTAATCGCTATGGCTTCTTCGGCATTTCTTTGCTCATTTTTAATCTGTTGCAGATAATATTTCGTCAAGCAAATTGCCTTGCCAAAATTCCCAAACGCGGAAGTTTTAATAATAACAATCGCTTGCTTTCTCAGTCCGTTTTGCAGGACTTCAACTTTTAGAGCAATTCTCGCAAATTTAATCTGCTCCATATGAAAATCTGTAAAGACACGATAACCGTTTTCTTTACGCTCTGGTTTAGGAATCAGTTCAAGGTCTTCATAAAGCCGTACCGTATTAGGATGGATTCCAATGCTATGTGCAATTTCAGATGTCTTGTAAGTATTCATTTTATCACCACCATTCTATTGCACTATAATATCATCATATCAAAGTCTGGTGCTATAGTGGAGGGTTTTAATTGTAATTCATAAAAATAAAAAGCGCAAGCATGTGAAAACTATGGGTTACCTTACAAAGTAAAAGCAATCGTATCGTTTATTTTGAACGATACAATTGTTTTTAGACATCTTACTTGGCAGCCGCCCATAAACAGCTTAGTTTTTATACTGTCTTATGCAGGACTACCTTATGACAGGCTTTTTTTATTGACATCAATATTATAGTAATTTATGATGATTTTAAAATATATATAGTCAAAGTTTTAAAAGAGGTACAATATAACAATAGTATGATGTGACCCCAATAAGTTAGACTTTATTGCGTAGTAGTTTTTAACTGCTACGCAATTATTTTATGCAACCAATAGGCTGAGCCTGTACTCTACAGGGCTCATCCATCCTAATTTCTCTTTAATTCGTTTCTCGTTATAATACTTTATGTATTTGTCTATTGTCTCTTTCAGGTGCTCATAACTATAATAAATCACACCATAATACATCTCTTGTTTCATAATTCCGAAGAAGTTTTCCATTACTGAATTATCATGGCAGTTTCCTTTGCGAGACATACTTTGGAAAATTTTATTTTCTTTTAGATTATAACTATAAGCTTTCATCTGGTAAGCCCATCCTTGATCTGAATGAAATGTACGCCTGTATATACAATCGCTTGTAATTTTTATGGCTTCATTTAAAGCAGTCATTATATTCTCGGCAGATGGTCGCCTTGAAATACCATAACTAATTATTTCTCTATTGCACATATCCATAAATGGATCCAGATAGAGTTTCTTGATGATCATTCGTCCTTTATCATCTATATCATAATACTTAAATTCCGAAGTGTCTGTTGTAATCTTTTGGTGTGGAATATGGGTTTCAAATCTCCTGCGAATTCTGTTAGGCGAAACCTTACCTACCCTGCCTTTATAAGAACTATATTTCCGGCTTTTTCTGGTAAACGAAGTAACTTGAAGACCAAGCTTCTGAACAATTCGTTGAACACGTTTCTTGTTTATAATAAGTCCCTGTTTTCTTAATTCTCCATAAATCCGACGATAACCAAAATCTTTGTTTTCTCTTCTAATTTCAAGAATTCTTTGCTCAATATCTTTATTTGGATTTTCTCTATCAAAGCGTTTTTGCCAGTACATATATGTTGCTTTAGGAAAACCTGTGAATGCGAGAATATCTTTTAGTTTGAAGTCTCCTCGGAGGCTGTGGATGATTCTCGCTTTTTTTTCAGAAGAGTTTCCTCCTCTAAACGCAGCCTCCTCAGTTCTTTTAAATAGGCATTCTCTATTCTTAACTTGAGATTTTCATCTTCAAGTTGTTTTAAATACTCTGAATTACTGCTTGCAGTTTCGATATTTGCAGATTTGCTTTCCTTTGGCTTAGACACTTTGGAACGCCGCCCCTTTCGTTTGGGTCGTAAAGTATCAGGACCAGCAATTCTAAAATCATTTACCCACTTATTAATTAAGGGGGGATTGTTTATGCCAACTGATAAAGCCAACTCCTGATAAGAGACCTCTGTTGATAAATATAACTCTACCACATGAGATTTGAATTCGAAAGTATATGTTTCATTTTTTCTAGAACGCATTAAGCCTTCATCACCAAACGATTTAAAAGCATTTACCCATTTCATAACATTTTCAGAAGATTTTACACCATACTTATTTGCTAAAAAGTTTTTTCCTCCTTC
>JAUQXG010000298.1 GCA_030834765.1 Lutispora sp. | reverse complement strand
TATTTTCTATCGGATATAATCTAGCAAAAGGTTATGATGTGGATGCGCTAGCTGCTGGATTAGTTTCAGTGGGAGCATTTTTAACAATCACACCTCAAGCTCATGGCGAAGCAGGCTGGGGATATATACACTGGGGATATTTGAATGCAGGAGGACTATTTACTGGTATTTTGGTTGCTTTAGTAGCAACAGAGATTTTTGTTAAACTAAGAAAAAGAAATATCATCATAAAAATGCCTGACAGTGTACCTCCCGCAGTGGGAAAAGCTTTTGCAGCTGTCATACCTGGATTAGCGGCAGTATACGCTTTCGGAATCATTGGATATATTATTACTATAATGGGCGCAAACAGCTTGCATGACCTTATATTTAACCTGATACAAAAACCTCTTCAGGGCTTTGGTCAGAGTCTTGGATCAGCCATACTCCTTGCAGTTCTCATGAATGTTTTCTGGTTCTTTGGGCTTCATGGAGGGAATATATTAGACCCTATAGTAAATACATTGTATTTACCTGCTCTTGAGGCAAATGCAAGTGCAGTGCAGCAAGGGCTGCAAGCTACCAATATTGTAACAAAATCCTTCTTTGATTCTTTTGTGCATTTAGGTGGCTGTGGAGCTACACTAGCTCTTGCTGTTGCAATATTTATTGCTTGTAAGAAGAGAAAGGAATACAGAGAAGTTGCAAAGCTTGGAATTCCTAATGGAATATTTAATATAAACGAGCCTATGATGTTTGGACTCCCAATTATACTAAATCCAATACTTTTGATACCGTTTATATTGACTCCTGGGATTTTGACAACAATAGCATATATTGCAACTGCAATAGGATTAGTGCCAATAACTTATGTCCTGGTGCCTTGGATAACTCCTGTAGGAATAGGCGGATTTCTTGCAACAGGCGGAAATATAATGGGGGCGGCTCTTGGAATTGTGAATTTTATCGTAGCAGTTTTCATATACTTGCCTTTCCTAAAAATAGCTGATAACATGGCAAGTGAAAGAGCACATAAAGACTCAAATGAAAAGGCCAACGTAGCAATGTAGGTATGATAGGGTAGAGGATTTCATCTAAAAACCCTCTACCTTATAAATTTTGTTTCAATTGAAGCAGGGAGTGATATATATATATGGATCATGAAAAAATAAATGAGAATATAATTTTTCAAATAATTAGTTGTAGCGGTGAGGCAAAAAGCTTCAGCATGGAAGCAATACAATATGCGAAAAAAGGAGATATGGAAAAGGCAGCAAGTTGTATAGGCGAGGCGGATGAGAAGCTGATAAAAGCGCATCAAGAGCAGACGAAGCTTATACAATCAGAAGCAGCAGGGCAGAAAATGCCACTATCCTTGCTTCTCATACATGCTCAGGATCATTTGATGAATGCTATTACTGTGAAAGATATGGCACAAGAGTTTATTGATTTATATAAAACTATAAACAGATCATAGCTAATGCCTATAGTAAGCTTTAGCGAAATATCTGAAATGGAGTGAGCGATATGAAGGCTTTAGGGATATCTATATATCCTGCACAAGGGAGCTTAGAGGAAAATTTGGAATATATATCTACTGCTGCTGGACTAGGATTCACAAGAATTTTTACCTGCCTTTTATCCGTAAAGGGCAATAAAGATGTTATTCTAAAAGAATTCGCCCAGTTGACAGCTCATGCCCAAGATTTAGGTATGAGGGTTATTGCAGATGTAAGCCCTGATGTTTTTAAGGATTTAAATATTGATTATAAGGATTTGAGCTTCTTTGCAGATATGAAGCTTTGGGGAATAAGGCTGGACCTTGGCTTTAGCGGCATCGAAGAAAGTATCATGACCTACAATCCCTATAATATAAAAATTGAAATAAACATGAGCAACGGAACAAAATATTTAGATAATATCATGACATATAAACCCAACATAGAAAACCTAATAGGCTGTCATAACTTTTATCCCCATAGATATACAGGCCTTTCAAGACAGCATTTTTTAAATTGTACAAACCAGTTTAAAAGCTTCGGGGTAAAGACAGCTGCTTTTATATCGTCAAGGACAGCTACTTTCGGGCCATGGCCTGTGAATGAAGGGCTATGCACATTAGAAGAGCACCGAAACCTATCAGCAGAAGTCCAAGCAAAGGATCTGTTTCATACAGACTTAGTGGATGATGTAATCATAGCGAATGCTTTTGCCTCAAAAGAAGAGCTGCTTGCATTAAGCTCAATGGATAAAAACCTATTAATGTTGAAGGTAGAGCCTTATAGTGGCATTACAGAATTAGAGAAAAAAATAGTAGAAAAAGAGCTTCACTTCAATAGAGGCGATGTATCAGAATATATGATAAGATCAACCCAAAGCAGAGTAAAATATAGCGGACAAAGCTTTCCGCTTCATAATCCAAAGCCCATAAAAAGAGGAGATATACTGATAGAGAGTTCCTTTTATGAGCGATATGCAGGAGAGCTTCAAATAGCATTAAAGGATATGGACAATAGCGGCAAAACAAATGTAGTTGGAAAAGTAGCCTTAGAGGAAGTTTTTTTGATAGATCATATAACACCTTGGCAAAAATTTCGGTTTAGCATAGAAAAATAGGTTCTAAAGGATGAATACGATGATATTAAAAGGAATCAAGAATGGCAAGCTGGTATTGCAGGATTGCATATT
>JAUQXG010000297.1 GCA_030834765.1 Lutispora sp. | reverse complement strand
GACTCATCGCAGAAGATTAAGAAAAGAAGTTGAAGTTTAGTATATGGCAGACTGGCAGTCTGCCTTTTTTAAATAGTCTTAGAATATTATATTCACAGGAGGAATACAATTGTTAACGAGTAAACAAAGAGCTTATCTGAGAGGGCTTGCTAATACTATGGAGCCAATTTTTTTGATTGGCAAAGGTGGAATTAGTGAGGTAATGATCAGAGAGATTGATTCAGCCCTAGAGGCTAGGGAATTGATAAAGCTGAAGATATTGAATAACAGCATGGTTGAAGTGCGGGAAGCTGCTGATGAAATAAGTGAGAAAACCAATTCGGAAGTAGTGCAGGTCATAGGCGGTAAATTTGTTTTATATAGGCAGGCGCAGGAGAAATCAGTTATACAGTTACCATAATGATGGAGGTGTTATAGATGAAAAAAAGAACTTTATCAATAATTAGCATAATAATTACTGTATTCTTTTTGCTTTCAATTGTATTGCCAATTATTACTTCTATGATTATTTAATAAAAGATAATATGATTTTGTGAAACTTCTCCACAAATTTTTACGTCTAAAGATTGAAATTGTTACCGCTTTTTCATTATAGAACTAATAAAACATCAGTGGGGGTATTAATTTGAACAAGAAGGTTTTTGTGGGCATCGTTGTGATATTAGCAGTTCTAATTTTAGCCATAAACCTTATATCTAGCACATATAATATTTTTAGCCTGTTTATAGGGATACCGGAGATATTCGTAAATATCTCAAAACAATTAAAGACCTTGATTTGTTAGGGGCATATTGTCTACATAAGCTCCCCAAGCAAATCAAGGTCTTTAATTTCAACGGTATTCCTATCATAATCGATAATGCCCTCTTCCTTCATTTTAATTAGCTCTCTGGAGAGGGAAGGTCGCTGTACACCCATCTTATCAGCCCATTGATTTTTTGTCATATTCATTTTGATTTTCATCATTTTTTGATTTTCATATTCATGAAGCAGAAAATCGCAAATCATCTGTCTTATGCTTTTCAAAGTTACTTCGTTGAGTTTTGAACTTAATACAACAGCTTTGTTGGAAACTATTTTAAGGTATTCATTTAAAAATTCAGTATTTGTCTGGCAGAGCTTTATTACTGAACCCTTATCAATATTTAAAATGATAGTGTCTGTCTTTGAGATGACTGTAACAGGGTAATTGGTCTTATTGCCAAATATCAAATTTTCTCCAAAAGTATCTGCTTCATGGAATTGTGCAATGGATAAAACCTTTCCTGATGAATCAATTTTTTGAATTTCTACAGTGCCAGAAATAATGATGCTCAAATTTTTACATTCTTCATTTTCTATATGAATTGTTTGATCTTTGATATGCCTATTAAGACTGTAATTCAAGTCTTTAAATAAATCTGTTATTTGCGCCGCATCAAAATTAGCGAATAACTTTGACTTTGAGAGAGATCCAAAAAAATTATATATATCCATAAATCAGATTTTACTCCTTTATTCTTGATTTAATTTCATTATTTTATTAAATTGTAACATAGGTTACGGCAAATTACTAATCTATGATATAAAATAGAATCAATAAATGAATTGCGAGTATAATAAAATTTAATATATTTAATATACCTAAGGAGATGTATTGATATGAATAAACAAAATTTAATGAAAAACATTGATTTTTCTAAGGTTTTAGAAATGGCTTCATTGGTAGATTATCAAGAAGGTACAGTGGTTAGCAGAACATTAGCCCAGGGAAGACCTATAAGTGTTACATTGTTTGCTTTTGATAAAGGGGAAGAAATAAGTACTCATTCAGCTGGAGGAGATGCATTGGTCTATATCATGGATGGA
>JAUQXG010000296.1 GCA_030834765.1 Lutispora sp. | reverse complement strand
GATTTGTATTGCAGACTTATTTAGTCCAAAAAAGTTACTTAAATTTGTTTTGATTTCATCCTCAACCTTGTCATTCAAATTATATTCAGGATTTACCTCGTTGATTACTTTTTTGTTCTTATTTATATTTATACTATCAATCTTATTTACTTCTACAGTTAATCCCTTATCATTTCTTATTTCAATTTTCATCGCTTTAATTTTTCCAAAATCTTGGCTAGATATATTATTTTCAATATCAATGTCTATATTTGATACATTCTTGCCTGCATCTTTGTTTGTAGAAATGATTCCTCTAATTTGTTGCTCTATATTGCTTTTATATATTTCTATTGCCTTTTCACTTTGATATTTACTTATATTTTCACTATCATCCCTTATTGGGCCTGCATCTATAAAAGTTGAAGTTTCAAGGATATCTTTTTTGAATGATATATCAATTTCCTTAAGCATGACAAATGGTTTTACGATAACAAGCAGTACAAGAAGCCCAATTATAACTTTTATATATCTTTTCATATCACTGTTAGGCAATAATATTTCAAGAAAGGCTGTAAATATAACAACCACAGCGATATTTGTTATCCATGTATGCAGAAAATCAAGCATAGTATCACCTACCTCATCATTACGGTCATGTTGCCAGCGCCCATTATCACAGTGATTGCAATAAAGAACATTATCCCTACACCGGTTAAACAAGCAAACATTAAAAATAGAATATTACCCATTTCATTAAGGCATTGGACTATTTCATTATCTATAACAGGTTGTATTAAAGCGCAAGACACTTTATATATGACAATAATAGAAAGCATCTTTATAAGGGGTATAGAGCAGAGCATTACAATAATTACTAGCGCAGCAATACTAACACCATTTTTTATAAGCATAGAGCAGCTTATAACTGTATCAAAGGCATTTGATAAAAACCCTCCTACTACGGGTACAAAGCTATCTAGGGCAAATTTAGCTGTCTGGGCTGTTACGCCATCTAATGAGGATGATGCAACACCTTGAATGGTGATAATTCCGATAAATACAGTCATTAATACCCCAAGTAATGCAATTGAAGCTTGCTTAAATAGATTAGAAAGTTTAGAAATATGTACTTTGTCAGATATATTATTCAATATTGCTAAGACAACAGAAAAATATAAAAAAGGTACAATAATGGTTTTAATTATTGTGGCTATAAAACTAATAGAAGCAAAAATGATAGGTTGAAAAACAGCTGCTGATGCAAATCCACCAACAGATACCAAAAGCCCCATAAGCATAGGCAGTAATGATTGCATAAAGCTAACCATAGAGTCAATTGTTGATACTCCTAGATTCATAGCTACTTGAAAGCTTTTTATTGACAAAATTATTATCAAAACATAACAAATGTTATAAGCTAATTTGCTTATGGATTCATTTTCAAAGGCACTATTTAAATTTTGTAAAAAAGCGCAAAATACAGATAGAACAATTATCCTTCCAAGAAGTTCTAAATTAACTATTATTTCTTTGAGAAAGATCTTTATCAACCCAACTAGCACATCCTTAATACTATAACTAGGATCTCTGCTTAAGATGCCTAAGATCATTTCTTTTGCATCTAGTGTTGGAATAAATCCATCTGCTTCAGAATTAATTTTATCTATGTATTGTTGTAATGAATTGAGATTGGTATGATCTAATTGATCCTTTATCAAACTATCTGTATCATCACAAAATGCCCAAGTCGAACATATTATTACAATCATTAATAAAAAGAATATTTTTCTCATGTTTGTGCCCATGCTTCAAGGTTCGTCATGCGATTGAAAAATCTGGCATGGACCCGTCACCTCCGTTATATTTTTAAATGATTTCTTTTAGACTTATCACCTTTATGGTATTATTTTTATTATTATATCTAATAAGGCAGCTAGCACAGGTACCGCTAGAACCATTATAAGAACCTTGCCTGCAAACTCAATTTTTGAAGCAATTGAATTCTCTCCTGCATCTCTGCAAACTTGTGCGCCAAACTCTGTTATATACGCTATGCCTATTACCTTGAGTATGGTTGAAAAATATAAAATATCTATATTCGCTTTGGCTGCAAAATGTTTTAGCACCGTTAAAACCGAGTTAAGCTTTGTAATCATAAGCAAAAAAATGATTAGTCCTGTTACAATACTAATTTGTATTGCTAGCTCGGGACTTTGATCTTTAATAATAATGGCTAGTATTGCAGCAACCATTCCTATTGCAACAATTTGTATTATCTCCATAACCTAATCCCCTATAATTGAAACATTGTTCTTACGCTATCAAACAACCTGCTTATGAGCCCAATAACCATCATAAGCACTACAATAACACCAGTAAGCGTTGTCATCATGGCCATTTCCTCTTTCCCAGACCTTATCAATACTTGATTTAATATACTTACGATGATTCCAATGGCTGCAATTTTAAAAATTATATTTACATCCATGCTAATACCCCCACTTCATATAAGAATAATAAAAATAAAGATTCCAAACAGAAATCCTAGGCTACGATACATTTTTTCATTTTTTTTTCTTTCTTGCTCTGCGATTTCTTCATGCTGTTGAATTTGAGCATAAAGCAGCTTAAAATGTTTCTGCTGATCTTCCCTATCAGAACAACCTAGGACAGTACCAAAATTCTTTAATAATGCTACATCTATCTTATTTAGATGTGTGTGTGTAATTATTTCATCAAGACTTTTATTCCATGCATCAGTCAATGAATAATAACTACCCGAAATCAACTTCTCATTTACCTCTAAAAAAAACTTACTCCACAATGCATCCGATTTATTGGAAATATTTTTAAAAGCAGTTGGTAGTGGAGTGGCTCCATAAATTACTTCAGTTTCTAGCATTTGAAATAAGATTCTAATTTTTCTTAATTCCAAAGGTCTAAATGCATACCTTGAGGCAATTGCTATACCTATTAATCCACTTGAAAATATTACAACTATTCCCCCAATCATTTTCAGGTACATTATCTCATCCCCTTTAAATCATAAGAGTTGATAATGCTTTGAAATTCCCCATTTGCGATCTTCTCCACAGTGCCAACTCCAAGTCTTCTACTCAGTACTAATATTCTCTCAAAAACATTGCTGTGCAAAGGTTTTAACGTAGACTTCTTCAAAAAATCTTCTATACTATTACCATGAATTGTGGTTATTATTTTTACTCCAGCGTTTACTGCATCAAGAATTGCTTTTCCATCCTCATCTCTGCCAATTTCATCTGTTGCGATTACATCAGGGGACATTGACCTTATCATCATTATGATTCCTTCTGCCTTAGGACAACCATCAAGGACATCCGTTCTTATACCAATTTCATTTCTAGGCTGACCTAAGACACAGGCAGCAATTTCTGATCGCTCATCAATTAAGGATACCTTTCTTCCTGAAAAATTAGCTTGTGGAATACCATTGCTAATTTGTCTAACAATGTCTCTAAGCAAAGTTGTTTTACCGCATTGGGGAGGTGAAATTATTAAAGTATTAAACACATAACTAGGAGCACGGATGATATGACTTATTACCTTGTCACTTGCGCCTAGTATTTCTTTTGCAATCCTATAATTTATAAAAGTTATATTTCTTATGGTCCTTACCTTATTGTTCTCCGTTACAACCTTTCCGGCTATACCTACTCTATGACCTCCACTAATCGTAACAAAACCATTTTTCACTTCATCCTCAACTGAATATATAGAGAAGTTACTGATTAGCTGCATCGCATTACTTA
>JAUQXG010000295.1 GCA_030834765.1 Lutispora sp. | reverse complement strand
TAGAAAACCCAGAAACTACAAGAGCAGTAATAGAGGCAGATGCTCCAGGGAGAGGCACTATGTTTATCTCTTTCTCAATGCAAAGCTTTACCAGATCTTCTCCAGGATCCGATATAGCAGGCATTCCTGCATCAGAGACCAATGCTATATTTTTCCCTTGCAGCAACATATTGATAAGCTCCACACCTTTTTCCATTTTGTTATGCTCATGATAGCTTATCATTGGTTTCTTTATTTTATAATGATTCAGAAGCTTTGCGGTTTGGCGCGTATCCTCTGCTGCTATGATATCCACTTCACCAAGAACCCTTACACATCTATAAGTCATATCCTCTAAGTTGCCTATAGGTGTTGCGCATAAATACAAACATCCGGGCATTATTTTTCCCTCCCGTAAATTCTATTGATTTCATCGGTATAAAGCCCTTTATCATCATATATGTATAAGGGGTCCATGAACTTAAGTTCAGCTTTTCCCCCTCTAACGCCTTCTATCAAAACAAGATGGGGTCTTTTGCTATATGCAGAGTGGACAAATCTAATTCGTTTTGGCTCCATTCCTAAATCCCTCATGGTATATATGATATCTACTAACCTATCAGATCTATGAACCATAAAAAGCTTGCCGCCTGTTTTTAGAAGGTCTTTTGCACTTTGTACTACATCTTCAAGAGTGCACATCAGCTCAAAGCGAGCTATGGCCTTTTTCATATCTGGATTGTTTATCCCAGCCTCTTGTTTGACATAAGGTGGATTTGACACTACCACATCAAACTCTGATTTTCCAAGTATGGAAGATGCTTCTTTTAAATCCATATTTCTTATCTCAATAGCATTCTCAAGCTTATTATATAAGATACTTCGTGCTGCCATTTCTGCCATGTCGCTTTGTATCTCAATACCAACAATACTTTTAGGTTTATTCCTAGCATATAAAAGTATTGGTATTATGCCTGTTCCGGTACCTATATCTATCACTTTACTAGTACTTTTTACATTCGCAAAGTCAGCCAAAAGAACAGCATCAACGCCAAACCTAAAACCATCTTTTTTTTGGATCAAGGAATAGCCATTCTGCAAATCGTCTAGAGTCTCATCTTCTTTTATATAGTTCTTCACATACTCACCTCTATTTTACAAAAAAAAGACCTAGGGTTTCTTGTATTTCCCCCAGGTCTTTTTATGATTTAATATTAGTCCTGTACTGGAGCATCAACTGGACAGACATTCGCACAGGCTCCACATTCAATACATTCTTCAGCGTTTATAACGTATTTGTCATCTCCTGCGCTGATACAGTTCGTTGGACATTCTGATTCACAAGCACCACAACTGATACAAGTATCTAGTATTTTATATGCCATTTTAGATACACCTCCTCTAAAAACTTCTCTTCAATTCTACCACTGTTTTGATATATTGAAAATACCTATCATACATTTTTATGTATATTTCGGTAATTAGTCTTCGAGTTTCTCTAAAACCTCTGGATCTACTTCTTCTAGTGGGGAAATAGAATCATATGACCTGCCTTGCTTAATGATCTTTGCATCAAGCATTGGTATGTCCTTTATCACAACAGCATTATTTTCTAAAAGCTCCATCCTTACTCGTACAGTTTCCTTCAATACGTTGATGGAATATACCTCGCCTTTTCCTTCAGGAGTCTCTACAATGGCACCAAGCTTTGGCATTTGCTTCAATATGCTTTCATACGAATCCTGCTCATATTTTAGACAACACATCAATCTTCCGCATATACCTGATATTTTTGTAGGATTTAGTGATAAATTTTGTTCTTTGGCCATTTTAATAGAAACTGGCTCAAACTCTCCAAGATGAGTTGAACAGCATAGGCATCTACCACAAGAGCCTACTCCGCCTATCATCTTGGCTTCATCTCTCACACCAATTTGTCTTAATTCTATTCTGGTTTTAAATATAGCAGCTAAATCCTTTACTAAATCTCTAAAATCAACTCTTCCATCGGCTGTAAAATAAAAGATTATTTTATTATTATCAAATGTGTACTCCACATCTATCAGCTTCATGATAAGAGAATGCTGCTGTATTTTGCTTGTGCACAAATTAAATGCTTCTTTTTCTCTCTGTTTGTTTTCAAGATATTTCTGCTTATCCGCTTCAGAAGCAATCCTAATAACTTTCTTTAAGGGCGCTATGATTTCTTCTTCAGGAACTTCCCTAATGCCAACAACTGCTATTCCATATTCTATTCCTCTAACCGTTTCAACAATAACAGGTTCATCTTTTTTTATATCTAGCACATCAGGATCAAAATAATATATTTTCCCAGCTTTTTTAAATCTAATACCTACTACCTTTACCATTACCGTGTACCTCCATTATGCCAAAAAGCATACTGTCTATGCTATTTTTAAAATTGACATTGAAATCAATCTGTTTTCTCGTATTATTTATTATTTCCATTATACAATTTATATGCTCATTCGTCAAAGTTTCACTATATCTAATAATTTCATCTCGTGCATCGAAATTCAATAGCATTTTTTCCCTTGACTCATCTAATTCTCTGTAAATCATCACATCTCTAAAAAAACTATTACAGATATTTATAAAATCTAAAGCATCTATTTTTGATTGTATCATCGCATCTGCCAACGCTGCAACTCTTACCTTACTGTTGTTAGAAATTTCTGATATAATCCTTATACTTTCACTTCGTTTCTTTGCATATGTATCATCAGATAGAATTTTCAACGATTTTCCTATAGAGCCATTCCCACCGCTAGCTGCAAGCTTTATCTGGCTTTGGGAGAAACCTTGAATTTTACTCAAGTACTCTAGGATAGAGGACTCGTCCAACTTTCGGAATTTAAAAATCTGGCATCTGGATTGCATGGTTGGTAAAAGTAGGTTTAAGTTTTCCACTATTAAAATAAATATAGTATCCTTATTAGGTTCTTCAAGAGTTTTCAAAAAAGCATTTTGGGCCTCATCGGTCATTTTCTCTGCATCTTCAAAGATGATAACTTTATATCCACCTTCAACAGATTTCTTTGAAACTAAACTGATTACTTCCCATATTTGTTTTATCTTTATACTGCTTCCGCTAGGTCTAATGATTGTCATATCAGGATGATTGCCACTTTTTTGCTTCATACATGAATTGCATATTTCACATGGTATTTCTCCTGTAATGGATCTGCAATTTAGAGCAGCAGCAAATACAGAAGCTGTTCGTTTTCTTCCGGAACCGGCAGCTCCATGAAATATATATGCATTAGAAACCTTGCCTTCTTCTACTGCCCTTTTTAGGCTGTCCGTAATCACCTTTTGTCCTATAATATCAGTGAATTTCATCCTACACCTGCCAAACTAAACTTTTTCAAACCTATCAATATCTACTACAAAAATCGTAGCTCCCCCAACTACTATGTCAATTGGATATGGTATAAAAACTCCAGCAGATCCAGTAGGAGGTATTGGTGTTGTGTAAGTTTGTTTTCTTACTTTGCATACATCCTTTATGATGTCTATTACTGCATCTATTTTGTCTCTATCAACACCCATCAACAAAGTAGTATTCCCTTCCTTTAAAAAGCCTCCTGTGGATGCAAGCTTGGTGCTCCTAAATTTGTTTGCTATCAGTTTTTCTACCAACTCGTCTGCATCGTCATCATGGACAACCGCAATAACTAATTTCATAATATACTCCCCTTTTCATTTTATTATTAGATTTACCTATTTAAAAAACCACTCTAATGGTTTTCATAGTATTATTACTTATCCCATTTATCTTTATGTTATTTATGCTGCAAGTATTAATGATTTTTAAAATTTCTTCATTGATGATCTCACCTGGCATGATAATTGGTATCCCAGGAGGATAGGGAGTAATCATCTCTCCACATACTTTACCAATACTACCCTTTAATTCTGCCACTTCTGTATTCTTATAAATTGCCTCGTGAGGAAGCAGAGCCATTTCAGGAATATCATTCGGTTTTAAATGAACTTTACTCTTTTGCTGATTCTTAGTTGAATCCCTATAAAAATCAGACAGCTCTTTCAACGCCTCAATTAATCTTTCAAAGTATTCCCATTGATCTCCTATTGTAGACACTGCAACACTGTTTTGAGCATCCGAAAGCTCCACTTGAATATTATGCTTTTCTCTTAACCATTTATCTGCTTGTGTACCGGAGATGCCTAACTCATTGAAGTTGATGACCATCCTAGTAGGGTCCATTTGATGTATTCCATGAGTCCCAATTCTATCTTTACTCATGCAATATAACCCATGCATCTTATTGATCTCTAGTCTTGTGGTATTGCACATCTCTATTATATCATTTAAAAGCTCTTGTCCGCTACTTTCCATGATATATCTGGCAATATCCAGTGAAGCTAACATAATATGAGAAGGGCTTGTAGTTTGCATAAGCTGCAAAAAAAACCTTAGCTTATCTATATCTACCTTACTTGATTTGACATGACACATTGAGCTTCCAGTAAGGGATGCAAGGGTTTTATGTGTGCTTTGTGCTACGATGTCAGCTCCTGCTTTTAGTGCTGAAATAGGCAGCTTTTCATGGAAAGCAAAATGGGCACCATGCGCCTCATCAACCAAAAGCAGTCTTCCATAGTTATGAACTATATCTGCTATGGATTTGATATCTGAACAAGTTCCGTAATAGGTAGGGTTTGTAATAACCACTGCCTTAGCCTGGGGATTTTGCTTTAAGGCGATCTCCACCTGTTCGGGTGTAATAGCACAAGATATATTTAAGATATCATCAATCTCAGGAATGATATATATAGGTTTTAGCTTTCCTAATATTATAGCACTCATTACAGACTTATGGCAATTTCTAGGTATTATAATGCTATCTCCTGGTTCTGTCACGCCAAGTATCATAGCATAGATTCCACAAGTTGTACCATTCACAAGAAAAAAAGTATGATCTGCACCAAAGGCCTTCGATGCCAGCTCCTCTGCCTCTTTAATACATGTTTCTGGAGCATGAAGATTATCTATCCCCTCCACCTCAGTAGTATCAAGTGCTATTAAATCTTCAAATTTTATGTTTAACTTAGTAAAAACATTTCCTCTTTTATGTCCTGGCACATGAAAAGGCACTGCATTAGAATCTTTATATTTTCTTAGGGCATTTAAAATTGGGGTATTCATATTCTAGCAACGCCTGTAGCCTGGGCTACACCTGTATCCTTGGCTGCCTTCATAACAGCATTTGCTACGGCATCTTTTACTCTTTTATCAAAGGGCTTTGGTATAATATAGTCTTCCTTTAGCTCTTCGTGATCTATCAAGGATGCAATAGCCTCTGCTGCTGCGATTTTCATTTCATCATTGATATCACTGGCTCTTACATCAAGTGCTCCTCTAAATATTCCTGGGAATGCCAGCACATTGTTCACTTGATTTGCAAAGTCTGATCTTCCTGTTCCTATTATTCTAACGCCTGCTCTCTTTGCTTCATCTGGCATGATTTCCGGAGTAGGATTTGCCATAGCAAATACGATAGAATCCTTGTTCATTCGGCTTACCATGTCCGCTGTTAGGGCACCTGCTGAAGATACTCCGATGAACACATCTGCATTGTCTATAACCTCTCTAAGCTCACCTTTTCTAAGGTCTTTATTCGTAACCTCTGCCATAAGTTCCTTCATTCCGTTCATATTTTCTCTGCCCTTATATATTGCTCCCGATCTGTCACAAAGTATGATATCCTTTACCCCATACTTTAGAAGAAGCTTGGTGATGGCAATGCCAGCAGAGCCTGCACCATTTACAACGATATGCAAATCACTCATCTCTTTGTTTATAATCTTTATTGCATTGATTAATCCTGATAAGACTACTACTGCTGTTCCATGCTGGTCGTCATGAAATACGGGTATAGAAAGCTCTTTTTTTAATCTTTCTTCTATCTCAAAACATCTTGGAGCAGAAATATCCTCCAGATTTATGCCTCCAAAAACTGGTTCTAAAAGCTTTACCGTTCTGATGATTTCCTCTGTATCCTTAGAATTGATACAAATTGGGAAAGCATCTACATCACCAAACTTTTTAAAGAGAACGGCTTTACCTTCCATAACGGGTATAGAAGCAGAAGCCCCAATATCTCCTAATCCTAATACTGCGGTGCCATCACTTACAACTGCCACTAAATTTGATTTTGAAGTATACTCATATACTGAATCTGGATTTTTATGTATTTCCCTGCAAGGCTCTGCCACACCTGGCGTATAGGCTAATGAAAGGTCCTCCATAGAATTTACTTCTGCTTTGCTGTTTACAACGATCTTGCCTTTTAGGTTTTTATGGAATTCTAGGGACTGAGCAAATATATCTTTTTTTTCATTTGTACTCATTTTTTATTCTCCTTTGTATGAGTATTGGTATTTTTATAATCAGCTTTATTCAAAATACTATAGCACAATTATAGCAAACTTTTTAACCTTATAGATTCTTTTTATTATAAAAAATCTCCTTCTTAGCATTATTGCCAGAAAGGAGATTTTTTTATTTTTAATTTAAACAAAGAGATAAAGAGCATTATACGAGTACTGAATTTCATTATCTAGCAGTTATAGGAGAAGATATAACAATTTTTGTTTCTGAACCTCCATCATTTTCAACATAAAATTCCACATAAGCTCTATATTGAGTTCCTGTTGTTCCATAGTAATACATATCGCAAACATAAGACCCTGAATCGTAATTGTAATCATCCATTAACAGTGTGTCAGCAGAGTACCAGCTGCTTCCTACCTTTCTTTGAATTTCAACACTCCTGACTCCAAGAACATCTACTATTCTTGTTGCATTTAATTTTAATGCTAGTACACATTCTCCTCCCTGATTGGAGGTCATACTGACATTTGTATATTTTATATATTCGCTGGCTTGAGGAGATACTATTTTATCATCATCTGCAAAAATATTTGACATAAAACCTGATAAACATAATGAGGTTATTAAAACCACGAATATCGCTTTCCTTTTAATAAATAACATTGTCTAGCCTCCATACATATAATCTATAATTTTTTTTATTTCTTCTATTGAAATATCTCCGCTTATATTGTATATGATGTTTAAATCACTCCATACTGCTTGAACTTGATTGATGTTGTTAAATATATAATGCTTCACTCCCTCTTTTTCAAATTCCTGTACTTCTCTTTCATCCTTTTCATAATTGATATCATCTTCAACTGCCTTGCCCTCTTTATAGATAATATAGCTAAAGCTGACTATTTTATCCGCATTAATGTAATGCAATATTATGCTGGTATCATTTATACCTACATGCTTTTCTGCATATTTAAATGAAAATCCATCTGGGAGCCATATGGGCAGAAGCGGCTTTGGCTCTACACCTTTAAATGCTTTTTCTACACTATCATAGGCACTGCTTTCGGTAACCTTTTTAAACTTTTCACTTTCCCCTTGGGTTTGACTATGCAGGTTAAAGGTTTCATCTCCCCATTTGGCTATTATATGGATGATATTATACCCAAATGCATTTGCCGTGATAGATGAAACAAATAAAATCAATATAAAGCAGGCAGCAGTTTGGACTACTTTTCTTATAAAGAAGCGCTTATTCTCGTTTTTTTGCCATTCCTCATAGCTGCTATCAACTTTCTGGCGCATTACTTTAAGTTTTTCTTCAGAAATATGCTCTTGGTCTTTTTCTATCAATTCAATCGTCTCTATGCATTCATCAATTAAATCCGTATCCATGCTTACGTCATCAGCTAATGAAGCTTCATATATCATTCTGTGCATCTTATCACTTATATTATTATCACTCTCCTTTTCTAAAAGGATTTCTCTTATAATGTCTGCATCACTTTTCAGACTTGATGGTCGGGATTCATTCAATTTAAACCTCATCTTTTTCCTCCTCTCTATATACATTGCAGAAGTCTATGAAAATCACACAGCTTTATTAAAATATTTAATCTTTTTTTTCTTCAAAATAACCATGGGCTATCATTTTGATTTTCGCTTTTACCCTATATATCCTTGTAGTCACCGCCGTAGAAGATATTTCATATTTTTTAGATAACTCAAGAATTGACATATTACTTTTATAATAATCCATATACAGGTTATATTCATTTTCATTAAGCTTTCTTAATAATTCGATAGCAAGCATATCTACATCAATGGTTTCATCTAAAAGACTATCAAACTCATCTTCTGATGTCATTAAAGCACAGGAACTACTGTCATCTATAAAAAGTTCATGGTTTTTTTTAATATACATGCTTCTATAGCAGTTATTAATCAAATTTCTTGCTGTATTATATAGCCATCCCTCAATATTTGGATGATTCATCAGCTTAGGAATTTGTTTTCTAGCTGCAAGAAATGTATTCTGAGTGCATTCTTCTACAAAATCTAATAGTTGGCCTTGTCCATTTACTAATTTTTTACAATATCTATAGACTCGCTCAAAATATTTATTGCACAAATCATCATAAAAATTATCGTGCTTTTTTGAATTTTGATTCACTTGTAAGTACCTCCTGTTCTACAAAATCAGGTATATCTTTTACTATGGATATTTTGTTTTCTTGATTTGCTTGGTTTGTAGCTCACTCTAAATTTGTAATATTTTGGGGTGTATATATCTATACTACAGCATACGAGGGGAAAAAAAACAAATATTTTGTCGAATGATTCTTTTAGAAAATAATGTGATTTTAGGAGTCGAATGTAATGGTATATGTGAAAGGATGAATTGGAAATTAATATCTGATTAATAAACTGATTAGTATAATATAAGAGACTTCTTATATTGCACTTTTATTTGATCCCTTAGTTTTAGCAACTGCAGTGCTAAAGTTAAAATATATCAAAGAGGATTAAAAGGAGGTTGTGGAAGCTAACATAATTTGATATTAGAAATTTTATTTCTTATACTTGCTTAGTAAAGCATCAATAAAACCAGCAAAGTAAGATTTAATAAAATTAGGAGGAAGAGAAATGAAAAAGATTATTAGTTCAATTTTAGTATTTTTGATGGTGTTTTCATTATTCAATATATCTTATGCGGATAACGATGCAAAAGCAGAAGCAATTAGCAAGAAAATGATTATGTTTTTAGCTCAATGTATAAATGAAGAAAAAAATCCTGATGGAAGCTATAACTTCGATAATCTTGATGTAGTTGAGTTATCTAAAAAAACTGGTCTAGATAGAGCTTACGTAAAAACTGTTATTGAAACTTTAGAAGAAGCTTATAAGCTAATAAGTGATGAAACATTTGTGAAACAAATTAAAATAAGAAGCATTGCTGATTCAATTAAGCCTACGAATTTTAAAGGAACTTTAGCAGCATACCCCACTCAAAGTTATGTCTCGATATATGTTTCAATGAATGGAGGCCGTCAGAGATATTCATTTGTCACTCATGAAGATATGGAAGAATCATACGAATATGCTGATGATCTTACAGCGTTAACCGCTTTTATAGCATTAGTTGTAAAAGGTATTCCAGGCACAATAGCGGGCGTGGTTTCAGCTTCAATATATACTTATGGAAGATATTATGAGGAATTAGATGAATCTGGAGGATATAATGGAGTTGTTTTCTTAAAGGACTATGATGCAGGACCTGGAGGATTCTTTGATTGGGCTTGGAGTGAATATCCATATTTGAATTATTAAGAACTTTGAAAAAGCATTAACAAAGAAAAATAATACTATATAAATATACCAATCTTATTTATACATAATTACTTATACAATCAAATACTTATGTATAGATATGTAAACAATCTTACAACTTTCAGATATATCTATCTGCCATTGTAAAAAATATTACTATCATACAATGGCAGATAAAACATCCAAAAATGCATTATATATTTAAGTTTCTACTAAGCTAAAACCTTTGTGAATATATCACCCGATAAAAGCTGCTGCCAGTATATATGACTATCAACTTCTTTTCATCCTGCTTTTAGATATTTTACTACGAATTACACATTATATCTAAATCTTTAAATATTAATTATTGAGTCCTAATATTACAGCAAATTATGATAATCCTGCTCTCATTGACAAAATAATTATTTTAAAAGTATAGTATAATCATTTTATATATTTTTAAACTCTTATAAGAAAGAAGTGATTTATATAAATAATAACAATAATATTACAAAACCTGAAAATAAGCTACAAAAGCAATATGGAGCTATTCTCATCTTTATGATAATTGGATTTCTGGGGTGGATGACAAATATATTTCTTAATACTTTTAGCAACTCGAAGAATACAAATATTGTTATCGATATATTTCTTGCACTTTTCACTATTTTTTCTACTATTTATATTGGACGAATTTTAATTTTCTATTGTGAGGCCAAAAATTTAAAAATATTTGGCAGTCAATCAAGAATGATTGGAATCTCAATCAGCATAGCAGTTTATTTTTTACTGAAAATATCATTCAAAATTATATAAAAGGATAATGTAATAAATGCAAGATGGTATAGCAAATAAACATCAATATTATCAATGAAAGGTATAAATGGTAATGAATATAAGTAAGAAGATTTTAGGATATCTTATCATAATAATTGTCATTGCAATAGTTGCAGTTTTTGCTTTTAGGGAAGGCATCACTAAGGAAAATATGGATAAGATAGACTATGCCACATTTTTCAAGAACGTTAATGCAGACTCCTTTATCTTTTTGTTTATGGCAATTATATAAAGGGGTCTGCACTGTAAAAAACTCAATTAGGAGGCTATAATGACTATGTTACGCTATTTGAAAACTATAGTATCTTCAAATATGATAACTGTGATCCTCTTGCTGATATTTTTATCCTGTTGGTTCTATATTGATTATACTACTCCCCGAAATATGCAAAGCACATATGAAGGAATAAAATATCAAAATGGCAATGCTGAAAAAGCTGAGGCAATAACAATTCAGGTTAATGGTGAATACAAGAGAAGTTTAATGGGAAGAGAAGATATTTTCAAGGGGATTATTATAATGGGAAGTGAATCTTTTGATTTTTCCCAGCATCCTTTAATATTGAATAGAAATACAATAATGGCCTTAAATGATGACCAATCTGTTCATTATGGAATGTTATTTGCGGAGAATAGATTTAATAAATTCACTATCGAGATTCATGAACATGAGGGAAATGGTATATATCAATCCAACGGATGGTATATCTCAGGTCCATGTAATAATAGAATTCAAGCTGTGGAAATATCAAATATGCTAATGAAAAAAATATATAAGAAACCCATAATATATTAAAACTCTGTGCAGTGACACTCCAACAGAATGGAATTTTCAACTAAATCCCATTCTGCTTGGGTGTATAAATAATTTTGTGTACTCTCCTATATACTCTATTATTTATTCATTTTACACCACTCGTCTTTCAAGATACCCATTTCAATTAAATTCCAGTATTCATCACCATTTTTACGAGCATCTCTTAGCAATCCCTCTCTAACAAATCCAGATTTCTCATAACAATGAATTGCAGATGTATTAAAATCAAATACCCCTAATGTTACCTTGTGTAATTTTAATTCTTCAAAGGCGATTGTTAAAATAGCTTTCATCATTTCACAACCAATTCCTTTTCCTCTTACTTCTGATGAACCAACTAATACTTTCCCTACTCTCGCTGATTGATTTACTCTGTCTACTTTCCCTAAAGAAATGTGTCCAACCACTTGTTGCATATCATGGTCAATTACTTTATAAATATATGTATCAGAATCCTCCTCGTTTGCATGTTTGAGATATTTTTCTAATTGCTGTTTGGTTAACGGATATTGGAATGAGGGACCACCCCATTGCAACAAAAATTCTGCTGAAGGTATCCAATTAATTAGCTGTTGGATATCAGAACACTCAAAATGCTGTAGTTCAATCATCATTCATCCTACTTTCATTTTATTTTAACCATATATTCTAATTTTCTATTGTGAAGCAAAAAATTTAAAGATACCCTCTTAAGCTGAGTTTTATTCGCTTTTATACATATTTTGATATTTTAGCCATTCTGTATCATAAAGGTTATTCCCTTCCTTATCAATTAAAACAATAACAGGCATATCCTCAATCCATAATTTTTTTATGGCTTCTGTGCCTAGTTCTGGATATGCTATAACTTCCTCTGATTTGATACACTGTGAGATAAGCACAGCAGCTCCTCCTATGGCTCCAAAATAGACTGCATTGTTTTTCTTTATGGCATCTATTACACTTTGGCTTCTTTGGCCTTTGCCTATCATACCCTTTAGCCCTAAATCTATTAAAGCTGGCGTGAATTTATCCATTCTCCCTGAAGTCGTAGGGCCCGCTGAGCCTACAGCAAAACCTGGTTTTGCAGGGCAAGTGCCTACGTAATAAAGCACCTGACCAGCTATATCAAAGGGTAATTGCTCCCCTGCTTCTAAAGTTTCAATCATT
>JAUQXG010000294.1 GCA_030834765.1 Lutispora sp. | reverse complement strand
TATATATGATAAGGTTAATAAATATCTAGAAAATGGGCATACGGTACTTTTTACCTATGATACTCATTGTAAGCAATATCTTCAAACAAGAGAAGGCAGAAACCTTCCAGTAATCCATTGCGTGAAAGACACTGAAGGGCACAAGCTCTACGGAAAGCTAAAGGATTTTTCTAAGGCAGAAAACACTATTCATTATGAAAAGAAGGGCTTTGGAATTTCCCCAGAAGATATGATTAAAATATCAAAAGAAACAGGAGAAGATGTTGATGAGATTGAACTAGTTGGAGTTGTTACAAATATATGTGTAATCAGCAATGTAGTATTGTTCCAGTCACAGTACAGAGAAGCTGATATTATAGTGGATGCTAGTCTTTGTGCCAGCTTTGATGACTCTTTACATGATAAGGCACTAGATGTAATTGAAGGACTGCAGGGTAAGGTTATAAATAGACAATAAAAATTATGGGGGGATAATTATGTTAAATCCAATGTTATTAACTGATTTTTATAAAACCATTCATCATTTGTGCTATGCACCAGGAATGACTAAATTAGTGAGCTACTGGACCCCTAGGATGTCTAGAAGAGAAGATATGAGTAAGGTTGTTATGTTTGGTCTTCAGCCCTTTATAAAAAAGTATTTAATACAATACTTCAATGAGAACTTTTTTAATAAGCCTAAGGAAGCTGTAATTTCAGAGTATAAAAGACTTATTTCCAAAACTATGGGAACCATAGCTGCTGATACCAGTCATATTGAAGCTTTGCATGATTTAGGCTTCCTGCCTATACAAATTAAAGCAGTAGAGGAAGGAACAAGAGTAAATATAAAGACTCCAATGATTGAAATTACAAATACTCACGATGATTTTCCATGGCTTGTCAATTATTTAGAAACCTTTATGAGCTGTAATATCTGGCAGCCAATGACTAGTGCAACTATAGCTTTTAGATATAGACAAATAATAGAAAAGTATTTTGCAATTACAGTGGATAAAGGGGATATAAGAAGAGCTTGCGGAGATTTCAGCATGAGAGGCTTTAGCTCATTGGAGAGCGCAGAACTGAGCGGCGCAGCACATCTTCTTTCCTTTTTAGGAACAGCAACAATACCTGCTATAAGTTATTTAGAGGAATACTACAATTGCAATGTAGAAGAGGAGTTAGTGGGACTTGGAACGCCTTCTACTGAACACAGTGTGATGTGCAGTTATGGAGAAGATGAATTTGAAGCTTACAGGAGATTAATCACAGAAGTGTTTCCAAGTGGAGTTTTAAGCATAGTATCTGATACTTATGATTATTGGCAGGTGATAACCGATATATTGCCAAAATTAAAAGAAGATATATTAAATAGAGATGGCAAAGTTGTTATACGAGGAGATAGTGGAGATCCTGTAAAAATAATTTGCGGAGATAAAAATGCCGCAAAGGACAGTGACGAGTACAAGGGCACTGTGGAGCTTTTGTGGGATATTTTTGGTGGAGAGATCAATTCAAAGGACTATAAGGTTTTAAACAGTAAAATAGGAACAATTTATGGTGACAGCATAACTGTAGAAAGATGTGAAGAGATTTGTAAAGGCTTAGAAGAAAAAGGCTTTGCGGTTAGCAACTGCATATTTGGAATTGGTTCATACACCTATCAGTACAACACCAGAGATACCTTTGGCTTTGCACTAAAGGCTACCCATGCTGTTATAAACGGAAAAGAAAAGTTTATCTTTAAAGACCCCAAAACTGATGATGGTAATTTTAAAAAGTCACAAAAGGGAATGTGTTATGTATATAGAGATGGACTAGATGTTTTATATAAAGACGAATTAACTATCTATGAGCAGGAGAAGCTCAAGGATAATTTGCTGCAAGTAGTATTTAAAGATGGAAAGCTAATTAAGGATTATTCCCTAGCTGAAATAAGAAATAGGCTTCATGGAAGCTTTTAATGGAGGGGCAATAATGAGAAAGAATTTTAATGCAGAAAAGACATGTAAAGCTATAATAAACTGGATTAAAGACTATTTTAAGTGTCAGCCTTTTGCTAAAGGTGCTGTAATTGGAATAAGCGGAGGAAAGGACAGCTCTGTCACTGCAAAGCTGTTGGTAGAAGCTTTAGGCAAAGAAAGAGTATTTGGAGTGTTAATGCCAAATGGAGAGCAAAAGGACATAGCTGACAGTTTAAGGGTTGTAGATATTCTTGGAATCAATTATAAAACTGTTAACATTGAAAAAGTCTATCAGGGGATATTGGATGGAATCGGGGAAGAGGCATTATCCATGGATGCTAAAATAAATATTGCACCAAGGCTGAGAATGACTACACTATATGCTATAGGAACATCTTTGCATTATAGAGTATGCGGTACAGGAAATAAATCTGAAGGCTTTGCTGGCTACACAACAAAGTGGGGAGACAATGCTTTTGATTTTAATCCTATAGGGGATTTGACTACTGAAGAAGTTGTAGCCATAGGAGATTATTTAGGCTTGCCTTATGAGCTAACTCATAAAATTCCAAGTGACGGGTTAAGTGGACAGTCAGATGAGGAGAAACTAGGGTTC
>JAUQXG010000293.1 GCA_030834765.1 Lutispora sp. | reverse complement strand
ATTTAGTAAAGAAATGAAACCAGAATACATAATTTTCATATATATTTAGAACTCTAGGAATACCTATTGAACCTCTGATGGCATTTTCTTCTGACAATGGCTCATAACCAAACATTTTATCATATTTATATTGATATAGATTTGGCATTTCCTCTCGCTTGATATTGTCATCAAACCCTTTTTCACACCTATTGCCTGATATAAAACGATTTCCATCAGAGAACTTATTAATGGTAAGCAAACAATGATTGCTGCATTTTTTACATCTCGTCATAGATAGCTCTATTTTAAGAGCATTTAGCTCCGTTTGCTTGAGAAGCGTGCTTTGAAAGTCTATCTCATAGCCATCTTGCGCAATCAGTGCTGCCCCATATGCACCCATCAAACCTGCAATATCAGGTCTCACTACTTCTCTTTCTGATATAAGTTCAAAACTTCTCAGGACTGTATCGTTATAGAAAGTGCCGCCCTGTACAATTATTTTTTCCCCAAGTTCTTTGGGATTTCTAATTTTTATAACCTTAAATAAAGCATTTTTTATTACAGAATAAGACAATCCTGCCGAAATATCTGCTACGGATGCGCCTTCTTTTTGAGATTGCTTTACTTTAGAATTCATAAACACTGTACATCTAGAACCAAGATCTACAGGACTTTTAGATTTTATGCCTACTGCTGCAAAATCTTCCACAGACATATTCAATGAATTTGCAAAGCTTTCAATGAAAGAGCCACAGCCTGATGAGCAAGCTTCATTTAACATAATATTTTCAATGATACCATCTTTAATCTTTATGCACTTCATATCCTGCCCACCAATGTCAAGTATAAAATCAACACCTGGCAAGAAGGTCTTCGCTGCCTTATAATGGGCGATTGTTTCTATTTCTCCTATATCTACACCAAGTGCAGTTTTTATTAAAGCTTCTCCATATCCAGTTACTGCAGACTTGGCAATAGAAACATTGTGTGGCAGCGCATCATATATGTCTTTAAGAATTGTAATGGCAGATTGAAGTGGATTGCCTCTGTTGCTTCCATAATAAGAATAAAGGAGCTCCCCCTTATCTCCAATCAGTGCTGCCTTTGTAGTAGTTGACCCAGCATCTATTCCTAAAAAGCATTTCCCACTATAATCTTTTAGCTCAAATCTCTTTACTTTATTCTTTTCATGTCTTGCTTTAAAGCTTTCACGAGCTTCATCATCTATAAATAGAGGTTTTAGGACATTTACTTCATGATCAATTTTTGTCTCAAGGTTAGCCGCTCTTTTATACAATTGCTTAAAAGATACTTTATTTTCAGATTCCGATGCATAAGCGGCCCCTAAAGCAACAAAGAGCTGAGAATTTGCTGGAAACATGATATCTTCAGCTTTTAACTTTAATGTGTCTATAAATCGGGCTCTTAGCTCTGATAGGAAAAATAACGGTCCTCCAAGAAAGGCTACGTTCCCCTTTATTGGCTTTCCACATGCTAATCCGCTTATGGTTTGATTTACTACAGATTGAAATATGGAAGCAGCTATATCCTCTCTTCTTGCTCCTTCATTTACTAAAGGCTGTATATCCGTTTTTGCAAACACTCCACAGCGTGCTGCAATAGGATATATGGCTTTATAATCCTTTGCCAACTCATTTAATCCTTGTGCATCTGTTTGGAGCAAAGCAGCCATTTGATCTATAAATGCTCCTGTTCCACCTGCGCATGTTCCATTCATTCTTTGCTCTAGAGTGCCTTCGAAAAATGTTATTTTGGCATCTTCTCCCCCAAGTTCTATGGCCACCGCAGTATTTGGAATAAGTTTCTTTACTGCATTTGTTGCTGCAACAACTTCCTGAATAAAAGGCAGTTTAAGCCATTTCACTACGGATAAGCCTCCTGAACCGGTGACCAAAACAGTAAACTCATCGTCTTCAAAATCAGTCCTCATTTCACTGATTAATTCTACTATCGTTTGTTTTATATCAGATAGATGTCTTTGATACCTGCTATATATAATGGAATCAAATTCATCCATAACTACAATCTTAACTGTTGTTGATCCCACGTCTAAACCTAGCTTATATAAATTTCTCATTTATTATCCACCTCACAATGATCTGCAGCATATCCCAATCCCCTTAATATAAAACGAATCGTATCATTTACTGCCTCTTCTTTATTTGAATCTTCCTCTGCAAAAACACAGTCTAAATTAGGAAATCTATTTGGAAAAGTAATAATTGCTATGATATAGATAAGAGCTTTATCAACAGAATCAAAATGGAATATTCCTTGGGCTTTCCCTTCATCTAAATAGTATTTAAGAGTAAGCCATATTTCAGAAACATATTTTTTGTAGTTTTCAATTCTTGCATTATTCATGAAAATTTCTTGCTGTATGATAGATATCATTTCTGACTCTTCAATTCTATATTCTGTCATCTTTTTTACAATAGCGCTTATCCCTTCAATTGGACTTATGTTTTGCACCTGAGTCAATATATTAATTGGAGAATATATTTCAAACAGTGCTTGATATACACTTTCCTTCCCACCAAAATAATAGGAAATAAGAGCTGCATTGGTATTCGCTTCTTCACATATTTGGCGAACACTGGTGCCATCATAACCGTTCAACGCAAAAAGTTTTTTTGAAGCCAACAATATCCTTGTTTTTGCATCATTTTGTGTTTGCTCCATACATACAACTCCTTTCTCAAAATCTTATTAATGACCTACTGATAAAGAGAACAAAAGTAAGTAAATTAATCTTTTCAACATAAACAATACTTACTTTTAATTAAACATTTATTTAAATTTTAATGGTTTTTGACTTATCAATCAATAATATGTAAATAAAGTTACCTTTTGTTAAATTAAGAAACACTAAGTTCAAGAGTCCTCTCTAACTTAGTGCTTTTAATATTTATGATTATATTTCTAAAATCCACTATACTTATCAATATAAGCTTTCTTATTATAAGCGATATGAGATAATGCCCTTGCAAGAATATCAATTTCATTATAAGTATTGTACAGTCCGAAACTTAATCTAACCATTCCTGGGTGACTTGATTTTGGCTCTTTCTTCCTCGCCTCCATCTCCTTAGGACTTATATTTAACAATCTTTGTACATAAGGCTGTGCACAAAAGCATCCATTTCTCACCGCTATGCCCGCTTCTTTTGATAATATATTTGCCAGCATGAAATGGTCTATTCCTTCTATGTTAAATGGAATGATGCTTACTCTATCAATATTATTTACAGGATTTATATAGAACTTAATTCCAGGTATTCTTTTCATTTGTAAAAGGGCGTAATCCACAAGATTGCTTTCATATTTCTCTAAGTAACTCATACCTATACTTTCCAGAGTTTTTATTGATTCCACTAGCGCAACAACACCCATTATATTAGGTGTCCCCGCTTCATTTTTATCCGGTGTGTCTGCCCATTTTATATAATCATGAGTAACCAATTCTATGGTGCCCCCTCCTTGAAAATCAGGGGAGCTTTCATTAAAAATCTTTTTAGGTCCAATCAAGACTCCTATTCCAAAAGGAGCATACATCTTATGAGCAGAAAAAGCTAAATAATCAATATGATAAATCGTATCGTAGCTTTGCATATCTATTTTTCCATGGGATATAAGCTGAGCAGCATCCACCAATATCTCCGCATCATTTTCATGGGCTATCTTTGCGATTTCATGTATTGGATTTTTATATCCCGTCACATTTGATGCCCCAGTAACTGTCACAAGACGTACTTTACCTTTATATTTTCTTAATTTTTCTTTTAAATCATTCAGCTTGATTCTACCGTCCATATCCATGGAGACATAATCTACTACAAATTTTTCTCGCCAGGGTAAATCATTGGAATGATGCTCCATATCAGTAGATAAAATAACATTTTTATGATTCGTTTTATTTTTACTTAGGATATTTGCAAGCATATTAATCGACTCTGTGGTATTCTTCGTATAAATCACTACATCTTTTTCTAAGTCTGCATGAACAAAGTCTGCAATTTTTTCCCTTGAACTATCGTAAAACTTTGATGAAACCTGAGATTTGAAACCTGTTCCTCTATGAATAGATGAGTACCATTTTGAAAAATTATTCATTTCTTCCATTACCGAAACAAATGGAGGTGTAGTTGCAGCATTATCAAAATTTATAGCTTTTGCCATTTCACCATTTGCCAAAGGAATCTCCGTATCAACTCCCAGTACATAATTTCTATAATTTAAAAGGAATTTAGTTTGCATTCCAACCGCTCACCTTCTTATACTTATTTCAGCTCCCTACTATTCTATTCAGAATAAAAAATATTCATTATTATTTTATTCTTACAGAGAGATAATGTGATACCTTTCAGCGAATAAATTCATTCATTATAATTTTTTGTTTCTATATCTGATTTACCAATAATTTTACATATATTTTCGATCAAATTTATTTTATAATGGACATGTATATATTATGTAAACTTATTTTACAATTTTCTATTTAAGAGAGGAGAAAATAATGAACAAAAAACTTTCAAAGATAATCAGCCTTGTTCTTAGTGTAGCTGTTCTTATTACAAGCACTAGCTTTGCACAAGCTCCAAAGGTTCAATATGCAGACATCAAAGGACATTGGGCAGAAGCTCAGATGGCAGATTGGATAAACAAAGAATTAATAAAAGGACTTGGTGATAATACTTACGGGCCAAACAAGAGTATTACTAGAGCTGAGTTCGTAACTTTAATCAACAGAATTTATTCTTTTGAAGAAAAAGGAGAAGTCACCTTTTCAGATGTGACGGATACAAAACAATGGTACTATGCCGAAGTAGCAAAAGCTGTAAAAGCAGATTATATCAAAGGCTCAAATAATGGAACTTTCATGCCTGCCGCACCGATTACAAGGCAAGAAGTAGCAGCTATCGTTTCAAGAATTCAAGACCTTGATGCTACTGTAAATGAAGAAGTGATAAAAGGTTTTTCAGATGCAGCTTCCATACCAAATTGGAGTAAAGGATATATTTCAGCGGTTGTTTCAAAAAAATATATGCTGGGAGCTAAAAACGGCAGCGAAACAAAAATAAATCCAGCACAAAACATGACAAGAGCAGAAGCTGTAACAATGGTTGACAGGGCAAGTACAGTTTATGCACCGGCACCTATTGAAAAGCAATATAGCGATTTATTTAATGCCATAGCAAAGACACAACAAGTGACTTCAATGCAACAAAAAAGCAACATTTCCCTAGAATTTGGTGCTACCGGCTTATCAAAAGAAGATGCTGAGATGATGGACTTGATATCAGAAATGCTTGGAGATATATCCATTGAAACCAATTCAAAACTTATTCAAAATGCTGAAAAAACAGCGCTAAAATCACAAGTTGATGCAAAAATCAGTGCCGGCAGCGAAATAGATATTACAACAACGATTTGGTCAGATTATAACCTCACAGCAAATGGAACAAAGTTCAAGCAAATAGTGGAAGTACCAGAATTCTTAGCTCAATTTATGCCATCGGAATTAGCTGATAAAAAATATATGATAACCGATGAAAATGCTTCTTCTCAAGTCTCTTCAGCTGATTTTCAAAAGTTAATGAACATGAGCAAAGAATTAGAAACAAAGTTAGGTGAATTTGTTAAAAACTTTGCCATACAATCAGATAATAAGTATAACATCATAAAGGATTTAAGAAGCAAAATTGTTGAAACGGCAGACGGTAAATTACAAATTGCGAATGCTTATAAAATTACAATTGATGATGCAACATTTAAAGCAATGCTTCATGATATGATTGCAAATGCAGAACAAAACAAAGAACTTGTAAGCTTATTTCAAGATTATCTTAATCTATCTATGAGCCTTTCAGGTGAAGGTGCAGAAGCAGTTAATTTTTCACAGTTTAAAAATGATTTGAGCAAATTCATGGATGCTATCAAAGATGTTAAAATCATCGGAGACAAAGGTTTCGTCATGACTTATGGGATTGATCAAAATGGATATATCGTAAATACAATAGGTAGTCTAGACTTAGTACTTGATATAGCTAAATTAAGTGAAGCGATGACAAAGCTTGATGCCACATATGTACCAGGAGAAGAAACAGGTATTTTTAATCTCAATATTAAATTTAGTAATATAAATTATGATATGAATAAAGAGATAAAAATTTCTTTCCCTGCAACAAATGCAAGCAATTCATTTAATGTAAATGAATTAGACAAGCTTATGGAAGAGTAGATTCTAGAATACA
>JAUQXG010000027.1 GCA_030834765.1 Lutispora sp. | reverse complement strand
GCTGCAAGCAAAATATAAAGCATATTTCCCGTAACGACTATAGGCATCGCCAATAGTTTTAGTGAAATAAAATAGTAAATAAGCAAAAGCATATTGAAAAAGATAATCTTTATAAGAAGCTCTAAAACTAGCTTTCCACTTTTTTCAATATAGTATTTCAGCAACGAGTATACTCCAAAAAATAATATATATGGCAAACTTCCCAAAATACCTGTTATAGAAAAAGCTATTAGCGAAGAAACAACGTATACGGATGCTCCTGCCCCTATTCCAAACTCCAGAACGGCTACGGCAGCAGGCAGAGAGCTTAAAGCGTATAAACTAAGCTTCCCCGAAGGTGCAACAAATGCAAAATATAACAGTATAACCGTTAATGCAGATAACACCCCAGAAAAAGCAACCTTCTTAGCCAAGATACCACACCTTCCTTAGCAGCATGAAATAAGATCTCCTCCCATACATTCACAACAACAATCAGAACAGTATAAACACTGGCATATACTGCATATATCAGGCCCGCTGTTATTATCTCTTCTGCCATATACCCTGGATTCATAATTTCTATTGCCCATATTCATTTTGTTCACAGCATCTCTATATTCCATATTTGAGGGGTTCATATTTGTAGCCTGTTGAAAATTTGTTAAAGCTTCATTGTACCAGCCTTTTCTATAGAATATCATTCCTTTTAAATAGTACCACTCCGCATCTCTCAATGATATGCTATTTAGTATTTGCTCTGCATAATCAATATTTCCAGTGCTTATATTAGACCTTACTTGGCTGTAGGAAGAGTAGCCTGTATTCTGATTATCAGAATGACTATAGCTATTACCGGCTGAACCTTTTTGCTCGGCTCTTTTTAACAAATAATCATAAGCTTGATTTACTTCTTTTAACTTTTCTTCTGCTAAATCCGAAAGCGGATTGTTCATATATTGGTCAGGGTGGTACTTTTTCACTAGCTCTTTATAAGCCCTTTTTATTTCTTCTGCTGTAGCTCCATCCCGGACTCCAAGTATTTCATTTGCATTATTCATCCTTTTTACAGCCCCTTTTATCAATTATAAATTCCATTTTCTTGTACATACCCTCGTATAAAATATTATCAATGATCCCTTTATTATTCACCTTTAACAATTCCAGCGCATTTGATGATTGCCAGAGCGTATGTGTTAGACTTTCTTTTACCTCTTCTCTGATTTGATTCATTACTGAATCTGTATCTATATTAACTACATCATACTTTAACAGCAATGGATTATAGCATTGTTTTTTCATATCATCTGCTAAATCATCAAAGGCATCTATGACGTATACCCATTTACCGATATTATAGCCTAACCACTCTATAATTCTCCTCGTTTTTTCATCTTCATCGTAATATCCAATAGATAATAGCTTTTTCATCATTTGAGCAAATGGTTCTGCGGCCTGATCAAATGAATCACACTTCGCTTTTTCCAGTTTACCAAGTTCTAAAAGGCTACCTATAATAATCTCATTTACTTTAGGATTCCTTTTCACTGCTTGATTGTATGTGTGCTTAAAAACGATCAATGCAGTGGCACTAAGATAGTTTTTTTCATCCATCCAATTATCTTTAAACTTATGATATATAAGCATAGTATTTATATCTGCCGCATATTCTAAACTTTTGCTGCCTCTCACTACAAGCTTCTTCTTTATAGGATTAGCAAAACAAACTTCTTTTTTAAACTCAACTTTTTCTTTATGCACCGAAGAGAGAAATAAACCCAAGAATACAGAATCATAATTTAACGCAAACCTTGAAAGAATGCCATGATTTTTTCCCATTGCCTTACAAAGACCGCAATAATAAGCTCGAAAACCCTCATAATCTTTTATTTTTAATTCCGGTTTATCTGGTGTTATATATCCAAACATACAATCTCCTCATAAATAAACTATTCCCATTATATCATATATGCATCAAAAAAATAACACGCCCTAAGTATATAAATATCAGTGTAGCGTAGTATACTGATATTTATATACTTAGAGCGTTATTATAACTATAGTGGTTATTACAAGTAATGTTTTACGATCTCTGATACTTCGCTTTCTGTCCTGCTGCAACTTAAAACGAAATTTACTTGGAATTTCTCTTCTAACTTCTTCAAGTTAACAATGAATTCTTCCATACACTTTTCTTGAGCAACCGCTATAAGTTTTTGACCATCAATAAAAATAGCTTCTACATCAAAATCCTGGGCAATTATGCCGCACAAAAAACCATAAAAAGCCTTCAAATTATCGAGCTGAAAATCGCCAGTTTCGATAAATCGAAGACTTTTATTAAGGTCATAAATATGGTTTCTGTCTCTGTCTATGTACACAACATCGCCTTTTGCTGTTCTTACAGCTTCGTTAGCCATATCTATCATTATCTTTGTCTTTCCTGAGCCCTTTGCTCCTAAAATGAACTTTATCATGATAATTACCCCCTAACAGTTTATTTTTTAGAGATTATATAGATAATACTATATTCTGAAAATTTTATCAATTCCAAATATCCTTATAAATAGTTAAATAGTTTGAAATTTCAATAATACTAATTAGTTTCAATGATTTACTCAATATATTAACTGTTATTACGTAGTTTTCATAATAACGAAGTTATTTTGACATGTATTCTTATGTAACTAATATTTTTCTTCTGCAAATATGCTTTATTTATTAAGGAAAATATTTATTATATTGCAGGTTCTTTACCACCTTAGTTGAAACTTTGTATTCGATAAAAGTAAAAAGACCAAAATAAGCGGTCAATAACTTTTCAAGGTGGCATTACTTAGTAATCGCTTACTTTAAACTATTCAAAATGCAGTTTAGATCACTTTGACTAATATCTAATATATCAAAATCAAATGGAGTAAAATAAATATCATTGTTGCCTGCTGTGTGATCGATAAAAAGCTTTAAATTATTCAATATATTATTAAATAAATTTTTTATTGTTTTATTGCTATATTTCTCAAGATTTTCTGGGCCTACTCTTTGTTTAATTTCTAACACAATAGATTGATTGTGGTAATTTATTTTCTTAAGCTATCGGTTTAAGAATCATCTCTGTATTGATAACTTTTGAATCGTACTATGTCCTATGCTAGGTTTCATAATTGTATCACTATTCAGAATACTTATAAATCTTTTTCAAAACTTTCGGTTACAATATTCCTTTTATGCATAAGTTGTGTTATATTAATGTTAAATAATCTTTATATGCTGCTAAATATAGGCCATTATATTATAAGTACCTATATTTTTAGAATTTATAGAAATGTTTAGCAGTAAATTATATTTTATGAAAGGGGTTAAAGAAATGACAACAAAGGTCAAAGAAAAAAGGAAGGCAAGTGTTATTGAGGCTCTAATACCTATTGTTGGAACAGTAGCAATTCTC
>JAUQXG010000292.1 GCA_030834765.1 Lutispora sp. | reverse complement strand
AAGCATTTATTTACACCAGAGAAAGTGATGGAAATTGAAAATTCCCTTGGCTCAGACATAATGATGGCCTTTGACGAATGCACGCCTTATCCATGTGAAAAAGATTATGCAAAAAAGTCAATGGAAAGGACCATAAGATGGTTAAAAAGATGTAAAGAAGCCCATAAGAATACTGAAAAACAAGCTCTTTTTGGAATTGTCCAAGGAAGCACCTATAAAGACTTACGAATAGAAAGTGCCAAAAGAACTGTAGAAATTGATTTGCCTGGATATGCAATAGGCGGATTAAGCGTAGGAGAACCAAAAGAAATCATGGAAGAAGTTCTTGATTATACAGTACCCCAACTGCCTAAAAATAAACCAAGATATTTAATGGGAGTTGGAAGTGCAGATTATCTTATTGAGGGTTCTATACGAGGAATAGATATGTTTGATTGTGTGCTGCCTACCAGGATAGCCCGAAATGGAACAGTCATGACATCAAAAGGAAAGCTTGTAGTTAGAAATGCAGAATATAGCGAAGATTTTTCTCCCCTTGATGATGAATGTGATTGCTATGCTTGTAAGAACTTTTCAAGAGCATATATTAGGCATTTAATTAAGGCTAAAGAGATATTGGGAGGTAGATTGGCTACTATACATAATTTAAGGTTTTTACAAAATTTAATGAGTGGTATTAGAAAAGCTATAGCTGAAGACAGATTACTTGATTTTAAAAATAATTTTTTTGAAAAATACGGTTACAAATAAAAAGGATTTTTAAGTTCTCTATTGAATTTTATATGGAAAGGAGGGATGTATTTTGACAACACAGCAATTGATGATAAATGTAGTTCCATACATAATTATCATAGGAGTTTTCTATTTTCTACTTATTAGACCTCAAAAGAAAAAAGAAAAACAAATACAGACAATGAGAAGTAGTATAAAAGAAGGCGATGAAATCAGCACGATAGGTGGTATCTATGGAAAAGTTTTAAGCACTAAAGATGATATTGTGACGATTGAAGTTGGAGCCGATAAAGTAAAATTAAAAATAGCACGCTGGGCAATAGGAAAGGTAATTGAATCAAATAAGTAATATAAAAAAAACAACTTGTTAATCAGGTTGTTTTTTTTTATTTCGCTGTATTTAGTATAATAATACCCATACCAATAATATAATTTATTGGAGGTGTTCTTATGAATAAGAAAAAGGAAATATCATTTAAAGCAGAAGAGAAACATTCAGTGAATAGCTATCTGATTATGATAAAAGCTATAGTTATGGCACTGATTTTATCATTGATTTTAGTAATTGCCTATGCCCTTTTATTATCTTTTACTGCATTGTCTGATACAACTATGTCTATAGTAACTCAATCAATAACAATCATTAGTATCGCATTCTCAAGCATATATGCAGGTAAAAAAATAGGGAATAAAGGATGGATTTATGGACTGATTTTAGGCTTAGCTTTTATCTTTATACTTACACCAGTCAATGTTTTTATGGGACAGACAATAGATATAGACAAATTCTTCGCAGCTAAAACATTAATGGGCTCAACTGTAGGTCTCATTGGTGGAATGATAGGAGTAAACTTGAAATAAAAGCTTTGATTTCAAAATACTATATGATATAATCTTATAGTAAAAACTATAAGGAGGGACAAAGATGAGGCATATAACAACAATAAACACTAGATCGTTATGTGATACGATGGAAAAAGGTGGATGTGGAGAATGTCAGAATTCATGCCAATCTGCTTGTAAAACATCATGTACTGTAGCTAATCAAAAGTGCGAGAATATAGAGAATACAAGAGTTCAAAAAACAATATAAAATAATACATAAAAGCAGTAATAAGGTGAATCTTATTACTGCTTATAGTTTGTTGAACAATATAGAAGGAGGCACATATGATAATTGAATATAGAGATAAATACCCTGAAATAAGAGATCATTGTTTTATTGCACCAAATGCTTCAATTATTGGTGATTGCCATATAGGAAGTAATTGCAGCATTTGGTTTAATGCTGTATTAAGAGGCGATGATAATGGAATAATTATTGGAGATAATACAAACATTCAAGATGGAGCAATCATACATGCTGCACATGATTATAACACAATTATTGGTAATAATGTTACTGTCGGTCATGGAGCAATCATACATGCTTGTATAATTGAAGATAACTGTCTCATTGGCATGGGTTCTACAATTTTAGATGGGGCAATCATTGAAAAGAATGTAATAATTGGTGCGAATTCTCTTGTCACATCTGGCAAAAGGATACCTAGTGGAAGTTTAGCTATTGGGAGCCCAGTAAAGATTGTCAGGCAACTAACCGCAGAAGAAATTCTATCAATTGAAGGATCAGCCATGGAATATGTTAAACTTATGAAAAGCTATTCTGACACATAGTAATTATTAAGTGCTTAATTATTCAAATATCTGCTATTATTGACTAGGATAATTAAAAGTTATATAATTAGCTTTGTGAAATATGAAAAGGGGGAGAATACTAATGAATTCAAAAAGTCTACTTAAGTTTCTGGCAATAGTTGTTCTGATTAGCATTGTGGCTTATGTTACAGTATTTGGTTTATACGTAGGAAGCTATCAGATACCACCAATACAGAAACAGATAAAGCTTGGATTGGACTTAAGAGGTGGCGCATATGTCATATTGGAAGCCAAAGATAATCCAGCAGACCCGGTAACTCCTGAAAAGATAGATAGAGCAATCGCTACTATCAGACAGCGTATCGATTCATTAGGAGTTGCAGAGCCAATCATTACAAGACAGGGTGAAAAAAGGATTAGAGTTGAACTTCCTGAAATACAAGATACGGAAAGAGCATTAGAGATAATTGGACAAACTGCCCAATTAGAATTTAGAGACGAGAATAATGCAGTAGTTCTTACAGGCAGCGACATCAAAAAAGCTGAAGCTGTTTTTGGTTCTTCTTCTAGTGGACTAAATTCGCAAGAAGGTGTTGTATCACTTGAAATGACTTCAGCAGGAACAAAGAAGTTTGCTGAAGCAACAAAGAGCAACCTCCATAAGATTATCGCTATTTATCTAGATGATAAAGTAATATCTGCTCCTCAAGTTCAAAGCGTTATTACGGAAGGCAAAGCACAAATTTCTGGAAATATGACAATGCAAGAAGCAGCAGATTTATCCACGTTGATTAGAGCGGGTGCACTGCCTGTTGCATTAGAAACACTTCAAGTATCAGGAATTGGGCCTCAATTGGGAGCGAATTCTTTTGAAGGGGCTGTATTTGCAGCTCAAATTGGTATAGGACTTGTATTTTTATTTATGTTAGTTTATTATAGATTGCCTGGATTAGTTGCAGACTTCACCCTTGTTTTATATTTAGCTATAACTTTGTTAGTTCTAGCTGCTATGAAAGCTACACTAACCCTGCCAGGTATAGCCGGTCTTGTGCTGTCCGTTGGTATGGCAGTTGATGCAAATGTTATTATATTTGAGAGAATTAAAGATGAGCTAGGCGTAGGAAAGACACTCCGAAGCGGCATTGATGCAGGCTTCAAAAGAGCATTCTTGACAATTCTAGACTCGAATTTAACAACAATCATTGCAGCTGTGATTTTATTCTACTTTGGTTCTGGACCAATAAGAGGCTTTGCAATCACTCTTATAGTTGGTAATATAACAAGTATGTTTACAGCAGTTACGATTACAAGATTATTATTAAAAACCCTTGTAGATTCAAAAGTATTAAAAAATATGAATTACTTTGGTGAAAAAGGAGGTCAAACTCTATGAAGATATATAATTTTATGAAGTATAAGAATGTGTGGTTTGGTATATCAATTGTATTAATTGCATTGGGTGTATTTTTTATGATTATTCATGGAGGCTTAACCTTCGGTATAGATTTTATAGGCG
>JAUQXG010000291.1 GCA_030834765.1 Lutispora sp. | reverse complement strand
TGATTAACGAGAATATTATTAAAACAAAAAGCCTCCTTGTTATTAAGGAAGCTTTTTTTGTTCTAATAATGCTTTGGCATGTAATAATGACATTTCAACATCTTTATTTCCTGACAGCATTCTTGATATTTCTATGATGCGTTCTTCGTAGTTTAGATTTTTTATGAGAGTATATGTTTTTTCTTTTTCAATTATTTTTTGTGTTTGAATATGATTATCTCCATAAGATGCTATTTGTGGCAAATGAGTGATGCAAATTCCTTGGCTTTTTTGAGATATGCTTTTTAATTTTTTACCAACTATATCAGCCGTCAAACCACCAATTCCTGCATCTACCTCGTCAAATACCAAGCAAGAACCACTATGATTATTTAACAAACAATATTTTATTGATAAAAGCACTCTTGAAATTTCTCCCCCAGAAGCAATTTTGATGAGTGGCTTTGGAACTTCACCTGGATTAGATGAAAGTAAAAATTCTACTTTATCTATGCCATTAAAACTTATTATATCTTCATTACTAGTTATAGAAATAATAAACTTTGCACCCTTCATATTTAATTCATCTAAAGTTTTTTCAACTTCATTTTCTAGCTTTTTTGAAAGTGATAATCTTATATTTGATAATTCTTTTGATTTTTGTTTATATTGTAAATTATAGTTATTAATCTCAACTAACAAATTGTTGGCTATTTGCTCGCTATTTATTAATTGATTATAGTCAGCTTCCATAGAACTTTTATATTCTATTATTTGTTTTATAGTATTCCCGTATTTTCTTTTTAATTTGCTAATCAAGTGTAATCTTTCTTCGATTTCATTTACTTCGTCATCATTAATTTCAATATTATCCTTATAATTTCTTAACTCATGCTTTATGTCATCTAATGAATACAAAGCAGTTTCTATCACAGTTTTAAAACTATTTATTTTATCATCTATGCTTACTATTTCATTCATATGATTTATTGAACTATTAATTTTATCAATTGCACTTGGAGAACTTGCTCCATTATATAAATCATCGTATATATAGCATATGCTATTATACAGTTTTTCTGCATGAATCAATATTAATCTTCTATTTTTTAAGATTTCTTCCTCATCAACTTTTAGGTTAGCTTTATTTATTTCATCTATTTGAAAATTTAGTAAGTCAATCTTTCGTTCTCTTTCTTGGTTATCAACGTTCAGCTTATTAAGTTTTTCAGTAAGAAGCTTTATTTTACCCACAATTTCTTTCATGTCTTCTTTTAAAAGAATTGTACTTTCTTCCCCATATTGATCCAAAAAATTAATATGATTATTAATATTGAATAATAACTGATGTTCGTTTTGCCCTATAATATCAACTAGAAACTGAGTTAATTTCTTCACAATCGTAAGTGTTACGATTTGACCATTCACTCTGCACGAAGTCCGACCACTTTCATTGATTTCTCTTGATATTACTAATTGGTCTTCAGTATCCTCTATTATTCCATTTTCGCACATGATTTCTTTTACTATATGATTATTGCCTATGTAAAATAGAGCTTGTACAAATGCGCGAGATTCTCCAGTTCTAATATTTTCCTTAGCAAACTTACCACCACAAAGAGCACTAATACAATCAATAATCAATGATTTTCCTGATCCAGTTTCACCTGTAATAATGTTCAGACCATTTTCGAAACTTATGGTTTCTTCTTTAATTATTACAAAATTCTTAATGCTAATTTCAAGCAGCATATCTTCACCTATTTCATAAGCTTTTTAAATTTATCTACTACGGTTTCTACTTCGTTTTGATTTCTAATAAGAATAAAGATTGTATTATCGCCTGCAATTGTACCTACAATTGAATGAATAGAAAATGCATCTATAGCTTCTCCTACTGCCGCCGCAGCGCCTGGAAATGTTTTAATGGCAATCATGTTCCCAGAATAATCAATATTTAGAATGGACTCCTTATAGACTTTAATTAATCTTTCGCTTAGTGTATTGTCATGCTCTCTTAATGAAGCATATCTATACCTTCCTTCTTCAGATAAAACCTTGATTAATCTTAATTCTTTTATATCTCTTGATACCGTGGCCTGAGTTACATTAATGCCACTTTTTTTTAATTCCTCAGCCAATTCTTCTTGTGTTTCAATGACAAGTTTCTCAATTATTTCAATTATTTTGGCATGCCTCGAGATTTTCATATATATGCCCATGCTTCAAGTTGCACAAAATACGATGAAATATCTAGCATGGACCCGTCACCTCCTTCATATTTCTAGTAAGTTCTTTCAGACTTTCCCCTCCAAATATAAAACTAAAAACTAGTTTATCAGTTCCATTTTTCAGATATTTTCTCTCTTAGGACTTCAAAGAAGTTCCTCTGTTTTAGCTTAATTAAGCTAGCATAATGTTGAGACTTTTTTATAGTAACGACATCACTTGATTCTAGCTTGTATCCATGTTGTCCATCGACAGAAAGCATAACTTCAATGTCATTTATACAGGTTTCAATTCTTACGACATCATTGCTAGATATTACAATAGATCTAGAATGCAATGTATGAGAACAAATAGGAGTAATAATTAAAGCCTCTACATTTGGACTTACAATGGGACCACCCGCAGAAAGAGAATAAGCTGTAGAACCAGTTGGGCTTGAAATAACTAAACCATCCGCCGAGTAAAGATCAACAAAATTATCATTTACAAATATTTTATATCTAAGAATTCTTGAGCAAGGTGCCCTTGCTATTCCAATATCATTTAGTGCTATAAACTTTTCTGATTGAATATTATCTTTTTCGATTTTGGCTTCTAGCATCATCCGCTTTTAGATAGTATATTCTCCTGCAAGAAACTTATCTAATTCCTCAAACATATTGCTTAATTCAGCTTGTGTCAAAAAACCTAGATGCCCTAAATTTATACCAAACAATGGGACATTATAGATAGTAGCCAGTCTAGCAACACTTAGGAGCGTACCATCACCGCCTAAAACAATTATCACATCACTACTTGCAAACATAAGCTCTTGTGTACAGCCTTCACAAGATTCGCTTATTATGGAAGCTATATTTTCATTTAGAATAACTTGAATATCCTGCTTTTCTTTTAACCAATGATACAAACAACCTGTTATTTTTAAATCAGCATCTTTACTTAAGTTAGGTATAATTCCTATTTTCATTCGATGTTTAACACCATCCAGTTCCTATTAGAATAAATTGCAAATATTCATAAAATAATACACATTACATTACTTCAATTCTATATGAAAAATTTTACTTTATCTATAGATTTTTTAAAAAAATAAAATAAAACAAAAAATTTGTAAAAATTACAAATTTTCGTTAGCTTCATTTACAACCTTTTTAATTAAATCACAGCAATCATTCATTTCATCATTTAATAGCTCAGGCTGTACTTTTTTTATATATAATAAATATTCTATATTCCCTTCCGGGCCTTTTATTGGAGAATAGGTAAGACCTATGATCTGGGAATTCAAGCTCTCAATGCAGAACTTTACTACATTATTTATTACTTCAATATGAACTTCTTTATCTCTTACTACACCTTTTTTACCTATTTTATCTCTTCCAGCTTCAAATTGAGGTTTTATAAGACATATTATTTTACCGTTTTGATTTAATAACTTCCATATAGCTGGCAGCACTTTGGTTAAAGAAATAAATGATACATCAATAGATACAAAATCCACTAATTCTTTTATAACTTCATCTGTTAAATATCTTACATTCGTTCTCTCTAAACATATAACCCTTTCATCCGTTCTAAGCTTCCATGCTAGTTGTCCATAACCAACATCTACGGCATAAACCTTTTTAGCACCATTTTGAAGCATGCAATCTGTGAAACCTCCAGTGGAAGCTCCTACATCCATAGCTAATGTGCCTTGTAAATTTATATCAAATTCTTTTATGGCCTTCTCTAGCTTTAGTCCGCCTCTGCTGACATAAGGTAATGGTTTTCCTTTGACTTCTATTTTGGAATCTGTATTGATTTTTGTGCCGGGTTTATCTATTTTTTGTCCATTAACAAATACATTTCCCGCCATTATTTGACTTTGCGCTCTTTCTCGACTTTCAGAAAGACCTAATTTTGTAATTAAATTATCTAATCTTTCTTTACTAGTTTCCATAGGTTGCTCCTCTAAAATCACATAAAATTGACTTTAAAATACTATCAGTATCCATACCTGTCAATTCTAAAAGTTCGTCTACTTCACCGTGAGTTATAAATTCATCTTCATAGCCAAATATTTTGACTTTCGATGATGCGTTTATGCTGTTTAGATAATCTAATATTCCACTACCTAAACCTCCATTTTTAATATTATCTTCTATAGTATACACATTTTCATACTTATTACCAATTTCTTTTAGTATATCTACATCTAAAGGCTTAATAAATCTGATATTTAGTACGCCAAACTCATATCCTTCCATCAATAACTTTTTAGATACTTCTAATGCAGTATACACCATTTTCCCTTCAGCAATGATTATACCATCCTTGCCGTCTACAATTAATTCGCTTTTGCCATAAACAATTTCACTGCTCTGCATGTCATATAAGCTTTCGTTTCCTCTTGGATAACGTATTGCTGCAGGCCCATTTAGATTAACTGCCAGTTCTAACATACTTTCAAGCTCTGCTCCATCTTTTGGGCTCATTATAGTGAGGTTGGGCATTTGCCTAAGAAAAGATATATCAAAGACACCATGATGGGTTTCTCCGTCGCTGCCTACAAGACCAGCTCGATCAATAGCAAAGACTACTGGAAGCTTTTGCATACATACATCTTGCAAAATTTGATCATATGCTCTTTGTAGAAAAGTAGAATAAACTGCAAATACAGGAGAATAACCTCCAATAGCTAAACCAGCACAAAAGGTAACTGCGTGCTGCTCAGTTATACCAACATCGAAAAATCTGTCTCTAAACTTGATTGCAAATTCTGTTAACCCTGTTCCATCAGGCATTGCAGCTGTAACCGCAACTAGCTTTGAATTTTTAGCAGCTATTTCTACCATTTTGTTCCCAAAAATATTTGAATAACTTATCTTACTACTTTTCTTTTTTATTTCACCTGTTTCAATTACAAAAGGACTTATACTATGGAACTTATTTGGGTTGATTTCTGCTTTATCATAGCCTTTTCCTTTTTTTGTTACCATGTGTATTAAGACCGGCTTATCCTTATAAGTTTTCCCGCTATTTAATATAGCTTCTATTTCTTGAATATTATGACCATCTATAGGACCAAAGTATTTAAAGCCTAATTCTTCAAACATTATTCCTGGCACAATAAGATATTTAAGCCAATTCTTTGACTTTTCAGCAATTTTATATAAAGAGTTCCCTATTACCGGTATCTTTTTTAGCAACAGTTCAACCTCATCTTTAAATTTAAAATAGGATGGATTGGCACGTAATTTGGTTAGATGGTTTTTTAAGCTGCCAATATTTTTAGATATAGACATCGTGTTATCATTTAATATTACAATAAT
>JAUQXG010000290.1 GCA_030834765.1 Lutispora sp. | reverse complement strand
TTTCGGAAGTAGAGGATTCTGTATATAAGTTAGCTATGGAAGTAAAGCGCACACAAAAAAGAGCAAATGCACTGCAAAATATTCAAATACCTAAATATGAGAGTATGGTCAAAAAAATAGAAGATGTTCTACAAGAAAAAGACAGAGAAGATTTTTTTAGATTGAAAGTAGTAAAAAAGAAACAGAAGAAATAAAAAGAAATTGTTCACTTTCCTTAAGAGAGCGAAGAACAAGGAGGATCTCCCTATGGAGCCTCCTTGCTCGATTAGCCATGTATTAAGCTGGGCAGACATTTTGCACATACACATAGATCTTCACCTTTAAATTTAGCAGTAAATATTGGTCGCTCATCCTCTGAAGCATTGCAAAATTTACAATTTGTGCAAGCTGAGCAATTGCATTCACTCATAAAATAACCTCCTTTTAAACATTTAAAACTTCACCTATTAGTATTCGTTTATATTTTGTTTTAATAACAAAATATAATAACAATAATAATTAATAGGTATATTATTATTGTTATTAGTCAATATTGTGGAAAGTTTATAAAAAAAAATGTATAATAGCAAATATATAGAATTTTAAGGTTGTTTCCTTGAAGATGTCCCTAATATAAGTGAGGTGGGTAAATGATTTATAAAGGGAGTAAGGAGAATACAAAAGGCCCAGCAATCGTATTCCTCGTTTTGCTCTTACTAGCTACAATACTATTAATTTTTGCTCGGAGCAATTGGTTTGCAGTTTTCATGGCAGTACTTTTTTTATTTCCCCTTCCCATGATATATTCAGGTATTATATTAAATATTCAATTGGATAATGAGAAAATAGTAGTGCAAAGACCACTGGGAAAGCAAGTGATCAAGTTTTCAGATATTGCCTTTTGTGCGGTAAATGGGCTGGAAGATAATAAGTTTTTAATTTATGCCTTCAAGAAAAGAAAAAAGAAAGGTGTTATATCTGTAAAGGGTGTAAGAGAGAATATCCCATACCATGAAATAGTCAGAAGAATGTCAGATACCCAAAATACATTTGACTTTGATATAAACTTTAATCAAGCTGCAAAAATACCCGTAGCTTTTGTGGAAAATGGAGTGGAGTTAAAGGATGCAATTTTAAAGCAAATTAATGCTGAACATGTTAAATTGTTAAATATGTAAATTGAAAAGAGAGGCTCTTCTTAGTGGGAGCCTCTCTTTTCTTATATTTCGTCTTCTACAAGTACTACTGCCAAAGGCGGCATGCTTCCTGCTAAACCTATTGCATATATTGAATAGGGTACGCCCCCTTGAATTGATATTGTGGGGACATTAAGTACAATTGTATTTGTGCCAGAAAGTCTAACTTGAAGAGTATATTCATTTGGGCTTAGCATAATATAATCAGTTGATTGCTTGAAGGCAATATTGGTGAAAAGCTTCTTTCCGTCTAAAAGGGTTATATCAACTGCAGGTGTATTTGGTGACATATGCACAAATTTAACCAAAGCTTGATTCCTCGGCACTTTGTCTTCGTAGTCATCGATTATCAAGGGCTCAATATTTGCCATTTTTCCTACTGCTGCAAAAGTGGAGAAAGTATCATCGGCTAATGTCAATGAAACAGTTATGACTGGATTCTTTGTCTTGTTGCCTGGGAATACCTCGATCTTATGTTCTCCGGCAGGGATCGGCATATAACCTGCAAGCATTCCATAGGAAAGATCGTCTATTGCTTTTTTTCCATCAATAAAAATGTCAATAGGGGGTGTATCAGGGGATGCGTGAAGAACCCGAATAAAAGCTTCATTTACATCATCTTTTACGTCATCCTTAAGAGTATTTAAAATATCTTGGTTTTCTTGGGCGCTATTATTCATTTGTTCTGCATTCTGTATTGGATGCATATTTGGAATTTGTGTTGATGGTGGAACATTTGGCATACTTGAGTTACTTTGATTGTCTTGCATCTGATCCATATCTCTCATCTTCTGCTCTGCAGAATAAGGACAATTCATGCAGGGCATAAAAGGACATTTATACATAATGAACCTCCTTATAATTATTTGAATATAATATATAATATGATTCATCATACGAGATTAGAATTATTTGCTCATATAGGTTTTTTTTG
>JAUQXG010000289.1 GCA_030834765.1 Lutispora sp. | reverse complement strand
TACAGTCTGTATCAATCATTGGTGCCGAATAATCTCTTCCTAGTATTTGTACAGTATTAGGACTGTCAAACTTAGGTTTCACCCCATCAACCCTGCCAGTAAATATATGGTCTAACTCATTTTTATCCCAGTTCTGAGGGTCTAAAACATATCCCATATATATTTTAACTTCTTGGTTTTTTCTCAACCAATCTGACAAAAACTTTTCATTATTTATCAAACAATCAAAACTGTCAGCTGCAAGATAGAGAGTATTCTCTGTTCTTATATTTAATATATCTGTCCACTTTACACCTGAACCGTCAATTTCAATAATTGCTCTTGGATTAGACATAGGCACTACCTCCAGAAGAGGGCAGGGTAAGCACAGTCCCTATTTGTAACCTTCTTGGATCTTTAATGTTATTTATCTTTGCTATCTCTGTCCATCTATTACCGTTTGTTAGATACTCCTGTGCTATTCCATACAATGTATCACCTTTTTTTACAGGATAGGTGCGTTGCTTAGCAGCAATAACAACTGCAGGCTTAGGATTACTTGTAATTGAAGTAGCTGTAGCCGAAGTAACTACTCGAGGATCTTGTTGTATTTCAATAAGTGTAATAGAATAAGCTATAAAATCGTCTCTTATATCACTATGATTAAAATCTTTAATCCTGACTGTTTTGCTTTTATTGCCCGAAATAAATTTTATCTCTTTCCCGGCAGCCTTTATATTTTCGATTTTTTGACAATCATCTTGAGCATTGTCACCTTCTAAAACTCCAGACCAAGCGATAGTGTGTTCATCTTCACCCAGGTCCTGGTATTTAGGTGATGTGCCAGGGATGTCAAGTTTCACAATATTTCTTGGAGAAGTATAATCTATTTGATTTCTTGGTCCTGTTTCAAAAGTAAAGTCTGAAAGAATTACTTTTCCTGACATTTCATCACCTCTTATTATTCTTGGAGTTTTGGGTCTCTTGACTTATAATATTTGTCATTATTATTTTTAGAAACTTCTTTAGCAGCGAGACGTGGGTCTGTTGATTGAATGTTATATGTTATTTGCCTATTGTCAGTGTAAGAGCTTGTATCCTTGTTATTTCTAATCATAGGAACTTCATCTTTCCCAAGGTTACTAAACTCCCTAGCCATAGCAGCTGGTCTTTCGACATCAATCTTAGTGTTAATACCAAAGAGCTGTTTAACATTTTCGAATACCCCTTTAATCTTATCCCACACCTCTAAAACCTTATCCCTAAACCCTAAGAAATTTGTTTTCCAGGCTGCAATGCCACCTATAATAATTGCAGTAGCTCCTGCAATAATCCATCCAACAGGACCAAGTCCTATAAGCCAAGCAGCTGCCATGCGCCCACCAGCGATAAGAGCCTTTGCGCCAGCACTTAGAAATGATGCTCCAACCTTACCAGCAGATGTAATGATAGTCAAAGCTCCTTTACCTATAGATCCAATACCGCCCATTAGGAAGCTAAAAAACGATGCTACTTTTGGAAAGCCAAAAGCAAAGGATTGTCCTATTAATTCACCTATCTTTGCAGAGCCTTTAAATGCAGTAAAAAATGACAAGGTATTTTTCATTCCATTACCAAATTTTAATATACTAGACATACCGCCAGAAAAAATTCCTAAAAAATTACCAAACAATAGCTTTCCTGCACCAGTTGCAATATTAAACATAGCCAAATAGCCAACTAACTTTAAGATAGTTGCCACCGCTTTCGGGTTAGCATTTACCCATTCCATAGTCTTATTTATCATTTCTTTTATACCTTTTGCAGAATCTTTAAGCTCCTGCATGATTGGAGAACCTGAAGAAGTCATCAATGTTTCCCAACTGCCTTTCAGCTCTTCAAATACTCCCACCAAGGTTCCTTGCATCTCAATTACCTGCTCTTCTATATTCTTCATCCGCTCTGCCTTTTGTATCATTTCCTCATAGCTGCCTTTTCCTGATACAGTTAAAGCGATTGAAGCTCTCATCCCTTGTATTCCAAAGGCCTTTTTCATCTGATTCAATACTTCATTTGCTTTTTTTGCACCAAATATATTTTCTAAGTCTTCATTGGAAACCATATTGCCACTTCTATCAAACAACATCTTAGGATCTATCTGATTATCATACAGAGTTTGCCGCAAGCTATTCACTAAATCCTGTGCAGATTTCAATTGTCCCTGCTCATTAAAGAGGCTGCTCTCCCCACCAATAATCTTTGTTTTGCCTGACTTAGTAGTCTCTACCTTAGCTCCTTTTAGCAAGCCCAAATTATATAAAGCTTTTCGTGCTTCAGGCGAAATTGCATCAAGTCTAAGGAGCAAATCATTAAGGAAAGTGCCTGATGAGTCCCCAAGTCCCATATTATGAAGAGTTCCTAATAATAGGGTTGTTTCTTTAACATTTAGCCCTAGGTTATGGGCTGTCTGACCAGTTTGTTGAAGATCACTCATGATGTTTATTACCCCAGCTGAAGAAGCATTAGCTGCTCTATTAATTTCATCGGCAGTTTGCATGAGCTGCGAGCCTTGAAGCTGGAACATATTCGTCACTTGTGATACTGCATCTGCAGCTGCATTCGTCGATACCTCTGCAGTCTGAGCAAGATACATAGATGCCTTAGCTCCACCTTCAAGAACATCTTTATATTCCATACCATTTTTAATTAAAGTTAACTGCGCCTTTGCTGCATCTGTATTAGAAAAAATAGTATCTTTTCCAAGCTTTAATGCTAAGTCAGATAGCTCCTTTAATTGTTCTTTCTGTAGCTCCAAAGGTATAGAAGCATCATAGTTTGCAATCTCAACCTTTTTCATTACTTCTTCAAACTCAGCCGCATACCCAACTACATATTGTACCGCTCTAGCCTCAGCAAATCCTTTTGTTAGTTGAATAGTCCCGCTGGACTGCATCTCTTTTGATTTTTTCTTTAATTCCTCAAGATTTTCAAGGCTCTCTTTGACCCGATTATCATCAAAGAATCCGCCTTGTCCCTGAGAAACTTTCTTAACTGTACTATCAAATTCTTTGACCTTTGATATAGCTGAATTAATACCAGGAGTTAAATTGTTTACCGCCGTCAATACCAGCGCAACAGCAAGAGAGTCCAAATTTAAAAACCCCCTTTATTAAATCTATTTTTTTGTATATAATAATGTTGAGGTGAGGTAGATGAAAACAATAGTTGAATTTTCATTGAGATTAATCCAATTAGCAACACGTCTCATTTATCTATTTATGCTTATAATCCCAACACTAATTGGCATAGGCTTTATAATCCTCTTAACATGGCTATTAGGCAATATCATGACAGCATTTTTCGGAATAAATATTGTGCTATCCTATATAATAAACTTTATTTTAGCAACTCTAACATTTACATCAATACTGCTCAATAAAAACCCAGGAGGAAATTACTCTCCGGCAGCATTCTTTTTCCTTGGATGGCTAATAGGACATAAATAATAAAATCGGCAGGGACTTTATGAGTCGCCTGCCGATTTTTCGTTCTCATCTAGCCATCTTACAGAGTAAAAAACAGCATCACGCACAATATCCGTCATATTTATCCATTCTGTATAGCTGACCCCTGCGTACTTAGCACACTGCACCCACCGAAGGAGGTCAGCCCTTGTAGCAAAAAAGCTGCAGCTTCCTTTGCTTTATCCTGCATATCCTGTGATTTACCAAACATTTCTTCATATACTAGCTTATAAAAAGTGATATCACTATCAAGCCATTCATTCATAGTCTTTTTGTAATCACCCTCACAAGCTATCCCATCTATCTCCGTAATACATTTTGCCTTTACATATTCATCTAAGAGCAGAGCACCAGATACTACATTTTCTGAATCAATCTTTGTCATCTGAAGAATATTGATTCTATCAATACCTTTTGGAGCTCTAAACTTTATTTTCTTTCCACTAGGTAAAGCTAGTGGACCGTAAACCATATTGTTATTCATCGTTTTATGCCTCCTTTAAACTTCTTCTATTACTTCAGCTTTGA
>JAUQXG010000288.1 GCA_030834765.1 Lutispora sp. | reverse complement strand
CAGGCAATAAAATCGCCTGAAACGCTATCTTCCTCCAACCGATCGATTGGCTATCTCTATAGCTTTTGTTACAATATTTCCACAATCCTTTGATGACACTCCGCCCCAACCATCTCTGCCAACAACATCATCAACTCCGAGTTCTCTGGCTATTTCGTATTTTAAAGCTTCTGACATTAATCTATTTCTTTTACTCATAGCAGTACCTCCTCTTTTTTATTGTGTCGAGATTAGTTTGTGGAGAAGTGGGAGGGAATATGTGAAGGAATATAAGTTAAAATTGGTTTTATTTATATGCAACGGGCAACAGGCAATGAGTTGGGCTTTGGAGTAGGGTTCCAGGCACCAGGTTCCAGGTTCCAGGTTCAGTTGGACTTTGGAGTTTTGGGTTTCGAGACTCTCTAGGAAAAGGTACCCGAAAAACTCCAAAGCCCAGCTCAATTCCCGGTGCCTGGTGCCTGGAACCCAAAGCTCCAAAGCCCAACCCGTTACCCTGTGCCCGGCGCTTTAGCGCCGCCTATTGCGTGAGCGTTCCATTATCTTGATATATTATCTTCAACACATTTTCTTCGTTTCCGTTTTCTGCGTTTATGTATACGAAGAAATCGCTTGAATCATTTTTCGCTTTAAATTCATAACATAACTGCTCTCTATCTGCTGGCAGCGGTATGATGGCCAGCTTTATTCGTTCGATTTTTAATCTTTTATTTACTTTGGCTTTTGCTTGCTCTTCTGTTATCTTAGGCTTTGGGATTTCTCTTTTATGATGGGCCATCAAGTATTGATTTGCATCAAAGCCTACTATCTCACCAGTATCTAAGGCTATTTTTACTTTCATCAAGTCAGGATAAACCAATGTGCCATTCTCCTCCACGCCGATATAAGTGATCATTGTAGTATTATAATCTTTCATATAATATGTATCCACTAAATTTGGATATCCATGATCAGCTAAAAACTTTTTCCCTTTTTCCACTGCCTGCTCTTGGGTCAGCTTTTCTGTGGATACGGTACGCGGATTTAACATCCACAACACTTTCCCGCCTTTTTTTGTTACATCCATATTAATAGATTTGCTTCTATCATTGTCTTTTGGTATAATTTCAAGCCCAAAGGTTTTTATTAATCCTTTTCCAGAGCTGTATTCTACTATTTTACCAACATTGTCTTTGCCTACAAATTTAGTTGCAGCTTCTTTTGCTTGATCTAAGTTTATATCTGCCCCCATGTCCATCTTTGGTTTTCCTTCTATTTTCAAATCAGAAAAAGGACCGTCATATATCATGTTTGGATAATCAGTAAATCTTTTTTCTATTTTACCAAAGCTAAGATCTGCTGTACTCTCAGAGGCCTTGCTCATAAGCTGCTGCACTTTTCCTTTGGTATTCCCAAATTTTAGACTGCCGCTTTCCATATCTACTTCTAGCTTATGTAAGTCGTCAAGTATATTTGTGGCATAGCTTCCAAGCTTCTTTAGTTGATCTATTTGTTTATCATCGATCTCTTTATTCGCTGCATTTTGCCTTGAAAGCACATAGCAGTAATCTCCCACCTGGGTAAGGTATTTGGCAGTATTGCTGAGAGAGGAGTGTGTTATGGGCAGCTGACCTAAGTTTTCTGAAGCCGAGTAGGACTGCCTCCATATGGAGCTCATAAATGTATTGCTTTGCACCGTTGAACCTGTGGCATCGGCCTTATCCAGGTTCACTCGAATATTTTCTATATTGGATATCAAATCACGAAAGGCTCTTTGATATTGGTTTTGCAGAAAAACATCATATTCCTGCTTCTGCCTCGTCACATCATAAGCATAAAAGCCTGTGCCTAACAGCGCAACAGTCAAAACTAATGTAATAATCTGATAGCTCTTTCTAGATATATTAAATTTTGGAAATTTCATCACTGCACCTCCTATTTACAAAAATAGTGTTTGCCAATAACCTTAATGATTGGTCTTGACCATATCCATTTGCTTGTGGCTTTTGCAGGGTTATAATAATACATGGCGCCTCCTGATGGATCCCAGCCGTTTAATGCATCTCTGGCAGCTTTTGTCGCCGAATCTCCAGGTGCTAAGTTTATTTGTCCATCGGCTACTGCTGTAAACGCACCAGGCTGATAAATAACACCAGCTATGGTCTTTGGAAATCTTGAGTCATCTACCCGATTTAATATGACTGCCGCTACAGCTACTTGGCCTATGTAAGGCTCTCCTCTTGCTTCACCGTGTATCGCTTGCGCTAAAAGATAAAGATCATTTTTCCTCGTTACTGTTCCTCTTGAGGTAGCAGCCGCTTGTGTGGTTTTCTTAGCAGCTACATTTATACCTAAAGCTATCGCTGTTTTATCACCTACAATTCCGTCAGGCGTAAGTCCATTCTTTTTTTGGAACTTGACCACCGCAGCTTTTGTATTTGGACCAAAAACACCATCTATGGGACCCTTGAAATAATCCCATTTCCTAAGAATATATTGGACATCTTTTACATCCTGTCCTCTAGATCCAACCTTTACGAGAAATATTTCTATATTTGGGAAAAGCTTTCCACTTGTGTAACTATCATATAAAACTCCCGAAAACATGATCATTAGAACAGTCACGGCTATTATTACAAAGTATTTCTCTCGCTTATAAATGTTCAAAAAAACACCTCCTGTTCGCTATTTTTTGTAAACAAGAGGTGTTTTATTCATATATAATTTTATATTTGGCTAATGAAAAGCCAACGTTAATGCAGTAACTGATATTTCTATAAAATCAACGATAAAAATAATAACAATACTTCACACCAAATCCAGATCAGCCATCAAAACATAACCATGGGAGAAAGTATAAATTATGGTTTTCTATATATAATATTAACCATACCTATGATTCTTTTGGGCTGTAAAATTAAAATACAATATTTTTACAATACAAAATATTTTTATGGTAATGAACTAAGTGGAGGCAATGCTTAATGATACGACACAAGAGAATATTAATCCTTTACACATTCTTATTCTTGATATTCATAATTGGTGGTGCGATGTATTCAAGCTATTTTATAAGATATCCCGTTTTAGGACATATCTCCCAGCAACTACAGTATGGATTAGATGCTGTTTTAAATAATAGCAAGAGCAATATCAATGATAAAAGAGAATCATATCCTCCCGCTAAAAATATTATTGCTGAACAAAATGCTGACAAACTTACTGGTACTAAAAGAGAAGATACCGTAAGGGATAGTGCTAATCATCTTAATGATAAAATAGCAACTGAAAGCAATAATCAACCACCTGTTATCTCCTCAATCAATCCTGCTGCTATAACCGAAGACAATAATAGTCCCACTCTTCCAAGTCAAGAGGTAGCCAAAACAATTCAGCAAGAAGTAGGCAAACCAATTGAACCTAGTGATCTATTTCAGGCTGTGTCTATCATACTTAGGAAATTAAGTGAAGGTGATATAAAATTTTTATTAGGCTTCTCCGGTAATAACTACACCAACGAAGAATTCATAGAAATCAGAAAATTATTGCTTAGTAAATTAAGCACGGAAGATATAACTATTCTAAAGGCATTAGCGCAAAAATATGATAGAGATCTAGAAATTTTTGATCCAGATATAATGATAGAATAAGTTCCCCCAGCTTAGCTATAGCATCTGCCATTACCACTGTTCTTCTCAATCTCCATTTAAAATTTTTTTAATTTTTTATCTGCCTTTTTTTATAATTACTAAGAACAAATGACATATAAAATCCTATAAAGCAAAGGACGAACCCTGTTAAATATTCTAAGCTAAATACTACGCCTGGAAATATGGTGATTATGGAGCCCATTACAAATCCTAATACAGTATAATATGTATATCCATAAATCTTTTTAAACAACAAACTAATCAACTTAGCAAATAATATAATGCTAAGCATAAATCCTATTCCTACAGGTATAAGTATCCTGAAATCCAGGCTTACCATTCCATTTAAAAGTATTTCATATGCCCCAATATACATCAATATGAATGAAGAGCTAATACCCGGTACGATAGTGCCAAAGCCTATAATCCCACCATATATAATCAGGGCAGCTATTCCCGGACTGTTTTCTGATACTATATTGATCACACTATTTTCTAGCATCATAAATAATATAGTTATGCTAAATGCAATGATACAAGGAAAAAAATATATGTTTTTAAATCCATGCTTATTGGCTTCCTTCACTACAGCAGGCAGTGACCCTATCATAAGTCCAATAAAAAGATATTTGACCTGTATATTATAGTTCTCAAAAATATATTTCATCACTTTGCTAAAGCTCAGGACTCCCGCACCAATCCCAAGTGCTAAAGGAAATAATAGCAATACTTTTTTTCTAAAATTATGAAAAACATCTGCTACTGCACCTGTAAGCTTATCATACACACCTAACATGACTGCAAATGTACCTCCACTTATACCGGGAGCCACAGCAGCTATTCCAATGATGATTCCTTTTATAAAATCTGATAAAAAATTCATTATTACTCCACTCACTTTATATAACGCCACTTTACAAGTAATAAAACAGCTCATTTTTACCAACATTTAATTTTTTAACAATCTATTGGCTTAATAGCTTCACTAAATATTCTCTGAAATCATCTTTCAATTCGTCTTTCTTCAGTGCAAATTCTACGGTAGCTTCTAAAAAGCCTAGCTTTGAACCTACGTCGTATCTTCTTCCCTCGAAGTTGTAGGCATACATTGGTTCATGGGATAAAAGCTCTTTTAATGCATCTGTAAGCTGTATTTCTCCTCCGGCACCAGGCTTCGTATTTTCTAGTATTTCAAAAATCGATGGTGTGATGATATATCTTCCTAGTATCGCTAAGTTAGAAGGTGCTTTTTCTATGCTTGGTTTTTCTACCAGGTCTTTCACTTTAAATATTCTATCTTCTATATGTTTGCTTCCAACGATTCCATATTTGTTTACCTCGCTCATGGCTACTTCTTGTACCCCTAATATGGTTGTTTTATATACGTTATAGGCCTCTATCAGCTGCTTTAAACATGGTACTTTTGAGTCTACTACATCGTCACCAAGGAGCACTGCAAATGGCTCGTTCCCTACAAAGGTTTTGGCACAGTATATTGCCTGTCCAAGTCCTCTAGGCTCTTTTTGCCTAACATAGTGTATGTCAGCAAGATTAGAAATATCTTCCACTAACTTTAGGAGCTCTTCTTTGTGCTTGCTTTTGAGCTCTAGCTCCAATTCTACAGATTTATCAAAATGATCTTCTATGGCTCTTTTGCTTCGGCCTGTTATGATAAGTATTTCTTCTATACCAGAAGCTATGGCTTCTTCTATTATGTATTGTATAGTAGGCTTGTCTACTATAGGAAGCATTTCTTTCGGTTGTGCTTTTGTAGCAGGAAGGAATCTTGTGCCAAGTCCTGCTGCTGGAATGATCGCTTTCCGCACTTTCATATAAAAATCCCCTTTTTTTATTGAATATTATTTTTTGCTGCACTTGCAATGTCAGCCTTATTTTAACATTTTCCTATTATAAAAAACAAGCGGCAACTCCTATGATTCATGAATTGCCGCTGCTATTTATTTATTCGCTATCCTATATTTCATTGATTTTGCCCATTCTACTATTTTAAACTTTATTTTCACCGGCACTTCCCCGTCAGATTTTGCTGCCAACACTAGCTTGTATTCCTCTGCTGAAAGGGTTTGCTTTAGTTGTTCCATTGTCTTTTCTGGAGCTACTCCATGGGCAATATCTGTAAAACATAGTGGTGGAAACATGACACACCACCAGTTTTTGCCTTCAGCTTTGCCTATATTTATATTTAATGCCTGATATGTACCTGCCGGCAATGTTAAGTTTCCGTAAATCTTTGTTGGAAAATTGTGATTCTCCAGCACTGCATTCACCTTATATGCCATGCCTTGGGTATCTACAATCCCTTGGGCTATTGTTTCTATATACGGAAGGTTTTCGTTTATTACAGTTCTCACTTCTTCTATATCTTTTAATGTTTCAAGTCTCGGAGAAATATTTTTTATTACTTCATCTCTTACTTTTAGCTTTAATGCTTGATCTTCAGGAGAATCACTATTGGCCACAATATGAAGTCTTATTAGCTTTCCTGAAATATCGTTCATTTCCTTATCGGTATTGATATATATGGTCATTAGAATGCCGAAAATAAATAGAGCTGTGATGATAAATATGGATACTTTTTTTACCATAGCTGGTACCTCCTTATTTGCGAATGCCCCATAGGCGCCCTACAATGATTATGGTCAAAGATTGGACGAGTTATACGGGGGAGATGATAGTATTTTTGTTGCGTGATACGTGATTCGTGTTGCGTGTGTTGGGTGGGGCTTTGAAGCATTGATGCCTTGCATACTGAGTCGAGTCTACGGAGCCTTGCCCTAATTCACGTATCACGCAACACGAAACACGCATCAAAAGTACTATCATCTCATAGTCCCTACCCTTCTCACTTTTACATCTGCATTTACTTTTAGCACTATATTTTCTTCAAAATAGTTGTCAAAGTCTTTTTCTATCTGTGCATAAATCTTTGGATGAAATTTGCTTAGATAGTCTCTTATTTTTATGACATCAACCTTATATTTTTCTTGCATGATTTGAATTACTTCCATACTTTCACTTTGTATTTGTGCTTCTATTAGGCCTTCACATTCTCTTAAAATGTCTTCATCCATAAAGGACTCCCCTAGCTTATATTCTTCTATGCTGCCTTCCGTCTCCATGTTATAGCTTATATAGAGCTTGCCTTTTTCTACTTTGTCAAGCTTCATCTTTGTTTTAAAATTATAAAATCTAAAGGTCACAGGTGCCCCTTTTATATTTATTTCAACCATTCCACCTTGAGCATCTCCAATTATCCACCCTAATGCTCTAGCCTGTATATCATCTATATACCCTGCAAGAACATAATCTTTTAGGACTCCTCCGCCAGCAATTTTTACTTCTTCTTTGGAAGCGCTTATCTTTGGGATGACGGCATCTCCATCGCTATTTACAAGATTCCTTATTAATTTATCTAGAGAGCTTCGATGTATGGCAGAAATATATTTTTGATTATCTTCAATTCCTGATATATATGCTACAAGAAAAACATCAAATTTAGGAACAACATCAACGATCTTATTGGCCTCGCCTTCCATTACAAACACATCCATGCTTTTGTTATAATCATGGCCTCTAATAAAAGAATCAAGGAGTGCTTTTAGACAATCAGCACTTTTCAAGGTTTCTTCTCCAAAGGTGACTGTTTTGGCATGACCGAAGTATTGTACCTGAGCATATCTTTTCATAACCTGCCAGTTTGCCATATCCATGTTATTTGCTGTTGTACTATAGGTTTTATAGGCTGGGGGCTTGTTTTCCTTTATAGCCGCTGGTACTGCAGCAGTAAAAGATATCAGGTATTTGTTCATCTTTCCTTCTTTTACATAATCCAATTCCGTACCTTTTGGAACCTTCTCTTTCAAAGCATCTATACATATATTCCCTATTATCATTCTATCTTCGATTTCAATCTTATCCCAGCAGCCTGTTAAGGTAGATGTCAAGATTAGAAGAATTAGGATTTTGATGATTCGAGTTGGTTTTCGCATTTTTTCTTGCCTCCTTTGGAATCAGACTTCCCATGAGTGCCCCTGCTTTTCACTGTAGAAATGATTAGAAGAACCAACGGTATTGCATACAGAAAAAATGTATTGCCATACTTCAAAAAATTACCGGTCCATTTGGAAACCTGAGCAATATCCTGTGGCTGCAATGAAATATAGTATACGATGATACAAAGTGGCAATATATATTGCTTTTGCTCCTTGGTACCAATAATTTTTGACATGGTATAGGTGCATATATAAAATATGGATACAACTGTTGTAAAAATTGTTATAACCCATAATCCAAGCATAATGCCATCCAATCTTTCCAGAAAAAGACCTGGAAGATTTATACCTTTTACA
>JAUQXG010000287.1 GCA_030834765.1 Lutispora sp. | reverse complement strand
ACATATACTTCATCCACAAATAGATCAATTTTCAGTGTTTCCATAAATTCTTTTGTGTCTTTAATTTCGCTTTGCCATTCAAGCATCTGCCTTAACCATTTTAATTTTTCGTCAAATTCATCTTTTGATTCTTTTCCCTCTTTGTATTTCCAGTGAGCTGCTATACCAAATTCTGAAGTTCTATGCATTTCCCATGTTCTTATTTGTACTTCAAAAGGTTGTCCGTCTGGCCCCAGCACTGTCGTATGAAGTGATTGATACATATTTTGCTTTGGCATTGCAATATAGTCCTTAAACCTTCCAGGTATAGGTTTCCATAAGGTATGGACAATTCCTAAAACTCCATAACAATCTTTTATAGAATCAACTATAACTCTTACAGCAGTCAAATCAAATATTTGTTCAAAAGTTTTATTTTGAAAATACATTTTTTTGTATATGCTATAAAAATTCTTAGGTCTACCTTCTATTTGAGCTTGTATACCTACTTCACTAATTCTTTCGTTTAATTCCTTTAAAACATAATTGATATATTCTTCTCTTTCCTGCCGTTTTTTTGCAACTTTTTCAACTAACTCATAATAACCCTTGGGCTCAATATATCTTAATGCTAGATCTTCCATTTCCCATTTTATCTTTGAAATACCTAGTCTATGGGCAATAGGAGCATAAATATCCAAAGTCTCAGATGCTGTTGCCTTTTGCTTTTCTGGTGACATAAATTTTAAAGTTCTCATATTGTGTAGTCTGTCTGCTAATTTAATCAACACTACTCTAATATCTTTTGCCATGGCGATAAACATTTTTCTTAGGCTTTCTGCTTGCTGCTCTTCTTTAGTCTTGTACTCAAGTTTTCCAAGCTTTGTTACACCATCAACAAGCATGGCTATTTCATCCCCAAAGTTAGCCCGAATGTCATCAACCGTGTATTTTGTATCTTCCACAACATCATGAAGCATACCAGCAGCTATTGTTACATTATCCAAATTTAAATCTGCTAATATTTCAGCAACATCGATTGGATGAACAATATAATCTTCACCAGAAACTCTTTTTTGGCCTGCGTGAGCACTAAGGGCAAAAAAGTATGCTTTTTTTACAATATCTATATCACTATTTGGGTTGTATTTTTCTATTCTTTCTATTAACAAATCCAACATTTTTTACACCAACTTTTATTTAACTTTTAAAAAAGACTGGTTAAACCCAGCCTAAAACGAGAGGTAAAATGTATTTGATTATCAATATATAATCTGTGTACTCACATTATATCCAGCAAGTCTTTTTTTACCTTCTAAGAAAGATAATTCAATTAAGAATGCAATATGAACCACTTCCCCACCTAAGCTTTCTATAAGTTTAACTGTGGCTAATGTTGTTCCTCCTGTAGCAAGTAAATCATCTACAATCGCAACTCTACTACCTTTGATTATAGCATCTTTATGAACCTCTAAAGAATCGCTTCCGTATTCTAATGCATATTCATAATTCACTGTTTCTGCGGGTAATTTTCCTGGCTTGCGAACAGGAACAAATCCTGTATTTAGCTCATATGCTACTGGAGCACCAAATAAAAATCCTCTAGCTTCAGGACCTACTATTATATCAACATTTAAATTACGCATATGATCAGCTATTGAATTGATTGCATAATGAAATGCCTCTTTATTTTTCAATAGTGTTGTAACATCTTTAAAGCTAATACCTGGTTTCGGGAAATCTTCTATAGTCCTAATATATTTTTCTAAATCCATTCAAAATAACCTCCAATTGCTATTTTCTTAACTTTATGTCCTTGATAACCAATTGAACTCGTTCAATATCATTCCAAACATTTATTTCCATACTACATATTATATCAATATTTTTAACACTTGATAAGATGTTATTAAAAATTCCTAAATTATATCCTATACAACTAACTTCATTTTTACCATCTGACAATCTTAAAGACAAGTGTTTCTTCTCGTTTCCTACTGCTTTATAGCTTAATATTCTTAAATCTCTATAAACAAAAAATGGTGCTTGATTACCACATCCAAAGGGTTCAAGCGACTCTAACTGTTTTGCAGTATTTATATTAATATCAAAAGGCGAAAGCTTATAATCTACAATTATGGAGGGAATTATTTTATTCCCATTACGCATCTCTTTTGCAATTTGATTAATATTTCTTCTAAATTCATCAATTTTATCTACTTCTATTGATAATCCAGCGGCTAATTCATGTCCACCAAATTTAACAATCAAATGACTGCACTGATTTATCGCTTCAATAATATTTATACCTAAAATACTTCTTGCAGACCCTCTACTCATATTATCATCGATTGCTATCAATATAGCTGGCATACCATATCTCTCCGTAATTCGCGAAGCAACAATACCAATAACTCCTACGTGCCAATTTCTATCAGCAAGTACAATTATACTATCATTTACCAAATCTATCTCATTTCTTATTTTCTCTATTGCCATGGATAATATTTCAGATTCAATATTTTGTCTTAACCTATTTGTATCTTCAAGCATTTGAGCAATTTCCTTAGCTTTTTCTTCATCTTGGGCAAGCAAAAGCTCTACTCCTAGATTTGCATCAGCAATTCTGCCAGCTGCATTAATTCTAGGTGCAATGAGATAAGCGATATTTTGAGCACTTAGCTTTTTTTCACTTAGTCCACAGATATGTAGTAAGGCATTCAATCCAATACTCTTTGTATTTTCAAGAGCCATTAATCCATTTTTTACAATCACTCTGTTTTCATCTAGCAGAGGAACAACATCTGCTATGGTGCCAATGCAAACTAAATCTATTATTTCATTCTTAAAATCGCTGCAACCAAATTTACTTAATAGTGCTTCAATCAGTTTAAAAGCGACACCAACTCCTGCCAATTCTTTAAAAGGATATTGGCAGTTTTTTTGATGAGGATTTATTACACTATAAGCAGCAGGCAATATATCACCGCATTCGTGATGATCGGTAATTATTATGTCAATATTATTTTTATTAATATATGCCACAACATCATCTGATTTTATCCCACAGTCAACGGTAATAAATAGGTTAACCCCTTTATCGATAAGCTTTTGAACGGATTCAATATTTAAACCATAACCTTCTTCTGTTCTACTTGGTATATAAAAGGTTACGTTGGCATTTAAATGCCTTAATACTTTTACAAAGACTGATATACTTGTTATTCCATCAACATCATAATCACCATAAATGCATATATTTTCTTTTCCCTGAATAGCATTGGTTATTCTTATTACTGCTTTTTCTATTCCTAGCATATCATTTGGATTATAAAGATACGAAAGATCTGGATTTAGATATTTTTCTGCTTTCTCCAATGAGTCAATATTTCTATTTATAAGAACCCTGCACAACATTTCAGATATATTAAACCTATCTTGCAATTTCTCTATCATGGAATAATCTTTATCATATGAAATCCATTTTTTATTTACTATTTGAGTCATCAGCTTTTCTCCTAGCATGAAATAAAGTATATACTTAATAATAGTATTATAAACAAAATTTTAGGTAACGACAAGATTGTCGTTACCTAAAGCTTCTAATGTGCAAATTTAAATTTTCTTTTCATCATTACCCAAAGAGGGCTTGCTATAAATATTGTTGAATAACAACCACTTATAATACCAACTATTAATGGCAGCGCAAATTCCTTTATGGCTGGTACACCTAAGAAATATAACGCTAAAACTGTAATTAATGTTGTAGCAGACGTGATGATAGATCTGACCAATGTTTGTGATACACTAGAGTTAACTAGATTATCATAATCAATTTTCTTATTATGCTGTGATTTCATGTTTTCTCTTATTCTATCAAATATTACTATGGTATCATTTATTGAGTAACCTATTATTGTTAATAAGGCTGCAATAAATGTACCATTGACAGGTATATTGAATATAGAATATGCCACAACCATTATTATGGTGTCATGTATCAAAGCTATCAGAGCTGCAACTCCAAAAAGAAACTCAAATCTTACGGACACATAAATCATTATAGCCAAAAATGCTAAAACTAAAGAAATTCCAGCTTGTCTTTTAATTTCTCCTCCAATAGATGGTCCAACAGTTTCGAGTATTATGTTAGTAGATTCAACATTAAACTTTTCTTTAAACTGTTTTAATATTTCTACTCTTGTTTTATCATCAACCTGTATCTTTGTCTTTACAATAACTTCATCTCTATCTTTACCGGCATAAGTAATAGTAGCTTCATTATCTATTGAATCTGTTATTGCTCTTACTTCACTAACCTCAAAAGTTCTATTCAAATCAGCATGAATAGAAG
>JAUQXG010000286.1 GCA_030834765.1 Lutispora sp. | reverse complement strand
ATTTATTACATTTATATTTTGAGAGCCTTTCGAAGCATATTCTGCAGCTTGCATCGCTGAATCTGCCACAGTTTTCATGGCTTGTGATGTGGTCTCTACACTTTCTCCAAAATCATTGGCCATATGCACTGCATCATTTACACTTTGAATTTGGGTTTCTGCTCCGTTGGCAACATCTTCAACGATTGCCGATATCTCTTCTGTTGCAGAGGTAGTAGTCGTAGCGCTATCCCCCAACATCGCAGAAGCTTCTTTTACTTCTCCTACTGCGCCATTTACTTGTTGTATGATGGAAGCCAAAGATTCTGCCATTGCGTTAAAAGCTTCCTGTAACTCCCCGATCTCATCTTTTGAAGTAACTTTCAATCTTTTGCTCAGATTTCCTTGCTTGAGTCCACTTACTACTTCTACCATTCCCGTCAAGGGTTTTGAAATAAAAGCACCTAGCCATAAACTCACTGCCGCTGCAAATATGCAGGAAATAAATATGATGACCATAGCTTTTGTTCTAGTATTTTTCACAGATGCCATGGCTTCCTCAACGCTCATTTCTGTGATGACTCCCCATTTGGTTGTAGGGATCAGCTTATATGTACCTAGCACCTTTTGAGATTTATCGTCTGTATATTCAGAAGAGCCTTCCTCTCCCTTATTCACTTTGATTGCTCCTTGTATTCCGCTTGTTACGGCATTGTATTCTTTTAATACTTTTTCTCTAAACTGAGGATGGGCAACTATCAATCCATTTCGATCTACTATATATGCCACACCAGATTTGCCCAACTTCGTTTGTTGGGTCAGTGTCTGTATGTCATTCATATTTACTTTGGCACAAAGCACCGCCGCAGGCCTTATATTCTGATCTAATATGGGAACCGCTATGTAAAAAACAGGTAGTTTCAACTTTTTATCTATAAAGGAATTGGATACAAACTTGGTATTCTTCATTGCCTCTTGATACCAAAGCTCTCCACTTTGGTTCACAGTTCTTAGCTCTGCCTCAGTGGAATAAAGTACATCTCCACTTATGTCTACCAGCGATACTTCAGCATAGCTTTTTGAAGTAGTCCGAAGCTTTCTTAGAACCGTTTCTCTCTGCTCTTCATTCATATCAAGCAAATCTATTGAATTTGCCATGAGCTCTAAGTTTTGTGTGTTTTGCATGATGTAGCTATCTATTCTTTCCGCAAGAGAGTTGTTCACAGATTGGTTAAAATCATTTATGCTGGTCATCAGATTTTTTTGTTCAGCCATATAATTCATCATAGAAAGTACCAGCAAAGGCACCAATGTAATGATGATTACGATGAGAGATATTTTTCTTTTGAGACTAGTAGTATTTTTAGAAAAGTCCATTTTAAAATTGGGTTTAAGCTTTAGATTAGGCTTTGACTTAACATCGAATATAGGTTTCAGATTAAACTTTGATTTGAAATTGGAAAACAAATTGTTTTTCTTGAATTTTACATCAAACTTCAATTTTTTCAAAAGTTAGCCCCCTTTATATAAATACCATAGTCAGAACATATATTAATGAGATAATATTTTATCACTATCTTAGTTTAATACAAAACAGTCATCAACTCAACCTAAAAAAATAAACCAATTCAACTTAATGTTGAATCGGTTTGCTTTTTAAATATGCGCTTATAAAATTATCGATATCTCCGTCCATCACTGCACTTACATTTCCTGTCTCTTCTCCCGTCCTGTGATCCTTCACCATGCTATAAGGATGGAATACATAAGATCGTATTTGACTTCCCCATGCAATTTCTCTATATTCACCTTTTATATCTTCTATTTTATCTTTTTGTTCTTGTTCTTTTATCTCTATAAGCTTCGCCATAAGCATTTTCATCGCCATCTCTTTATTGTTATGCTGTGATCTTTCATTTTGACAAGCGACTACTACTCCTGTGGGGATATGAGTTATCCTTATTGCCGATTCTGTTTTGTTGACATGCTGCCCACCAGCTCCGCTGGCTCTATAGGTATCAATTTTCAAATCATCAGGGTTTATGTCCACTTGCATATCATCGTCCAGCTCTGGCATCACATCTATGGATGCAAAAGAGGTATGCCGTTTCCCTGCTGTATCAAAGGGTGACAATCGAACCAGTCTATGAACTCCTTTTTCCGATCGTAAATAGCCATAGGCATTTTCGCCTTCTATCAACAAAGTAGCATTTTTTATCCCTGCTTCATAGTCTTTTAGCATATCTAATATTCTTATGGAATAACCTTTGCTCTCTGCCCATCTGGTATATAATCGAAGGAGCATTTCTGCCCAGTCTTGGGCATCTGTGCCTCCGGCTCCAGAGTTTATAGATAAAATCGCATTGTTATTGTCATAGCTGCCCGTCAGCAGTGTGGCGATTCTCATAGCTTCTACTTCTTCACTAAGCTTTTTATAGGCATCTGAAACATCCTTGATGATACTTTTATCTTCTTCTTCCATGCCAAGCTCAATCAAAATATTCAGCTCTTCATACTCATTTTTCAAAGCTTCAAAATGATCTATATTATCTTTCATATTCTTAGATTTTTTAAGAAGAGCTCCTGCTTTTTCTGCATCATTCCAGAAGCCCTCCTGCTGCATTTCCTGCTCTATATCGTCCAGCTTTTCTTTAATGGTAGCTATGTCAAAGTGACACCTCTAACTCTTTTATTATGCCTTCCATTTGGGAAAGGTCATATTTATATTGTTCTAACTCTAACATATTTACCTCCAAAAGTATAAATTAAAGTCTCTGGCCTTGGAACGGTGGCGTTCGCAAAGCGACACGCCATTACTCGTTTTGTCCGCAGCATTTTTTATATTTTTTACCGCTGCCACATGGGCAGGTATCATTTCTTCCTATCTTTTCATCTTTTACTACTGGCTTTTTCACTCCCGGCTCTGCATTTGTAGTAATTGGCTCTGCTACCTGCTCTCTCTTTGGCGCATTTGAAACGCTTACATTGTAAATATATTTTACAGTGTCCTGTTTAATATTTTTTATAAGCTCCATGAACATATCATAGCCTTCAAATTGATATGCACGAAGAGGATCTTGCTGTCCATAGGCTCGAAGTCCGATACCTTCTCTTAGCATATCCATTGCATCTATATGATCCATCCACTTGGTATCCACTGATCTAAGGAGTATTACCTTTTCCAACTCTCTTATGGTTTCTTCGCTGACTTCTGCTTCTTTTGCTTCATAGTATTTCAAGGCGAGTTCTTGCAGGTACTCTGTTAACTCTTCTCTGGTATATTTTATAATATCTTCCGCCTTTAGCTCATTCTTAGGCAAGAATATGGATTGCAGATGCTCCAAAAGTCCATCTAAATCCCATTCTTCCTGGAACTCACTGCCTACTGTATAAGTTGTCACTGCATCTGCCATGATTTCTTCTATCATTTCTACGATATTATCTCTTATACTATCCTTCAACAAAACTTCTCTTCTTTGGGCATATATGACTTCTCTTTGTTTGTTCATGATATTATCATATTGAAGTACATGCTTTCTTATATCAAAGTTTCTGCCTTCTACTTTTTTCTGAGCATTTTCTATAGATTTCGAAAGCAGTGAATGCTCTATAGGCATATCTTCTTCCATACCAAGGGTTTCAACTAGCTTCATAATCTTTTCCGAGCCGAAAAGTCTCATAAGCTCATCTTCTAGGGAAACATAAAATCTTGATGAACCGTTATCTCCCTGCCTACCAGAACGACCTCTCAGCTGATTGTCTATACGCCTGGATTCATGTCTTTCTGTACCTATGATATGAAGTCCGCCGATTTCAGCCACGCCCTCGCCCAAAACGATATCCGTACCTCTACCAGCCATATTGGTTGAAATTGTTACGGAGCCCATTTGTCCTGCTTTTGATATGATTTCTGCTTCTTTTTCATGAAATTTAGCGTTTAATACTTCATGAGGAACTCCTCTTCTTTTAAGCAATGCACTTAAAATTTCTGATCTTTCTATGGATATAGTACCTACAAGGACCGGCTGCCCTTTGGCATGAAGCTCAACGATTTCTTCAATCACTGCATTGAACTTGCCTTTTTCATTTTTATAAACCACGTCTGCATTATCTTTACGAAGCATTGGCTTATTTGTAGGTATTTCAACAACATCTAAGTTATATATGTCTCTGAATTCATCTTCTTCTGTTTTAGCTGTACCTGTCATACCCGCTAGTTTTTTATACATTCTAAAATAGTTTTGGAATGTAATAGTGGCTAATGTTTGGGATTCTCTTTCTATCTTTACATTTTCTTTCGCTTCTATTGCTTGATGCAAGCCATCGCTATAACGTCTGCCTACCATAAGTCTGCCTGTAAATTCATCAACGATGATTACTTCGCCATCTTTCACTACATAATCTGTATCACGTCTCATAAGTGCTCTAGCTTTCAGGGCTTGATTGATATGATGTTGTATTTCCATGTTTGCTGCATCTGCAAGATTGTCGAGAGCG
>JAUQXG010000285.1 GCA_030834765.1 Lutispora sp. | reverse complement strand
ATATAAATGTTGATGGATTTGAGCATCACAAAATTTCTTTATAACTGAATAGTATTTTTCAATTTCTATGAATGGCTCTAAATAAACGTAGGAAATACCAGTGGGTTTCTGGTGGATGGAAAGAAGCAAATCAATATCCTTCTCATAAAATTTAGTACCTCCAATTTCCCACATACCTTCGCCAACTGGAGGAATATATTCTAGTTGTCCATAATTATAACAAAACTTACACTCTAAGTTACATTTGTTCGTTTTCCTAATTGCACTCAAACCAGTGCCTAACAGACAAGAACGACATCCTTTTGGGAATTTGTTTTCGTTTCCCACAAAAAAAGTTCTATTCTCCAAAGTTTTCAAACTTCTAATTTTCGATATTAACGTATCATTTCTATGATCGACCGCTGCCTCAATTTGTGCAAAGGTAGAGTAAATGATTTCTTCATGTTTTGTGCTAATCTCTTCTTTTTTAGTCAATTGTGAAAAAAAATCAAACCATATCAACGCATCTTTCTTTGAAATTTTCATCATGTATCCCCCTCTAATTAATCTTTCTCAAGATTCAATTCAAATCTTCTTGTTATGCTTTTTAATGAAAGTACTATCTCCACGTGGATGGTGTGCGTTATAAGATATTTTCGATATAATTTATCTTCTCTCCACACTTGTATTGAATGTGGCGTAAACGATCAGCGCCTTTTCAGCCGGATAATTTCCATAGAGATATAAGCCCTCAGCAAATCAATCCTTTTACCTTATCTTGATTCTTTGATGCATAGTCACTATCCATTGCGCCTCTCATTTCTGAGAATCAAGAACAAACAAAGATATTTACAAATGGCATTTGATGATACCTTTGAAATTTGGATTCTTTCAGAAATAATATTCATTTATGCTATAATTTTACAGTTCTGGTTTCACCTTTCATATTATAAAAGGTTGCTTCCACTTTATCTGCGCAAAACACTTCAAAGGTTGGATCATCAATACTATATATTTTTTTTAGAGAAGGCTCTGCATCCAATACGGCCTGCTTTGAATCTAGGTTCGTTATAAAAGTGGCTTCTCCTTTTAAACGAATCCATTCCATGGTTTCAGATGTAGAAGAAATCTCAAATTCCGGATTTACTTTTAATTGTCTATATACATCCTTAAAGTTGTTTGTACAAAAACACAGTTTGCCTTTATACGCCATAACAAATCCGAAGGGCCTAACCTTTGGAGTAGAACCATCTATCGTGGCAAGATAAAAAATATGGTTATCTGTTAAAAATTGAAGAATTTCATTCATAAATTATTACTCCTTTTCAAATTTAATATTATTGCAATAAGTAAGATTATAGATAATCTTTAGGATCCTCCCTTAATAAAAATGCTGTAATCATTTTTATATCAGGCCTCTCAAATTTATCTTCTAGTATAAATTTCATATTTATTATGCCTTGAATAATTGAAAAATAAAGGATGGCCATCTGATAGGCATCTCCCATAACAAATTGCCCTGAGTTTTGTCCTTGTACAATAAATTCTGCTGTTTTGTTTATTAGTTCTAGGTCAGTCTTAAATAACTGTTGTATTTGAGGAAATTTATCTTTCATCTTAAATGATTGTTCGATTAATATGAAATATTGTGCAAAGGTACTATCGGCTTCGATTTCATCGAGGATTTTATAAGTCATCCGATTTAGCACGGCAGTAGGAGAGCTATCCAAGTGGAAAAGATGGCCCATATCCTCTAATGCCTCGCCGGCCTGTACAAGCAGCTCAGAAAATAAATCTTCTTTTGTCTTATAATGCCGATACAGCAATCCTACACTAATCCCTGCGGAATCTGCAATATCTTGTACGTTGGTAGCTGCAAATCCTTTAACTGCAAATAAGCGAATCCCTGCATTTTTGATTTTTGAATTTGTTGCCATGCG
>JAUQXG010000284.1 GCA_030834765.1 Lutispora sp. | reverse complement strand
TACATATTGGATTATTTAGGTAGAATTAATGATAGGGAAAGTGTATAATATATAGTATATCTAAATAAAATTTTGGAGGTTTTACTATGGAAAAATGGACTTGCACAGCCTGTGGATATGTATATGATCCAGAAATTGGAGATCCTGATGGTGGAATAAACCCAGGTACACCTTTTGAACAAATTCCAGAAGATTGGGTATGCCCAGTCTGTGGATTAGGCAAGGATGCTTTTGAAAAAGAATAAAGTTTAAAAAATATATTAGAAAATAACAATCCTAAAATCAATTGATTTTAGGATTGTTATTTTTATTCTTCGTTAGCAGCTTTTATATATTTTTCTTTATCTGTACTGAGAAGAGGCATAATTCTATTTAATTCATCTAGATGAGCTTTTAAAATAGTATTGATCAATTTTTCTGTTTGTATTCTATCTTCACTATATTTGAACTTTAGTATCCATTTTGGATTATAGTCTCCGGAACCATCTAAAACTTCAATTTCATATTGGTCAAAAATTGTATCTTCATATAGTTCGTAAATACCATAATACTCCCAATCTTCAACATCCTTTGTTGTTAAAGACAGATAAATATAGTATTCGTCATTATCATTTTCTAAATATATTTTTTCTATTAAATCTATACCAGATTCAATTTTGTATGAATCTATAACTTCATTTAAAATACCTGTGGAATTGTCACGCATCATTAAAACGATTACATTGTAATTATCCATAAAACACCCCTTTATATTATTCGGCTATAAGTGAAAGAGCCTTTTTTATTATTTTACCAGCCATTGGAGCCGCATTTTTTCCACCACTTCCACCATTTTCTATTAACACTGCTATTGCTATTCTTGGATTATCAGCAGGTGCAAAGCCGATAAACCATGAATGTGCATTGCCGTGAGCATTTTCGGCGGTTCCAGTTTTTCCTGCAACTTTTACTTTATTTATTTTGGCTCTAGTACCAGTACCGTTATTAACTGTTTCAACCATCAAATCACTTATGACTTTTGCAGTCGCTTCATCTATTATTCTACCTATTTCTTTAGGTTTATATTTTTTTATCTCTTTTCCACTTGGATTATATAGACTGTCTAAGATATATGGCTGCATCATGATACCTTTGTTTGCTATTGCTGATGCTACTAATGCAGCATGAATAGGGGTTATAAGAACTTCTCCTTGACCTATAGAACTTTGAGCAAGAGTTTGATCATTCATCTTTTTTGGAAAAGTAGATTGTGATATTTTAATATCTGAACTAATAGATTTATTAAAACGAAAATTTATAGACTCATTATATAAATTTTCGCTGCCAAGCTTTAAACCCATTCTGATAAAAAATGAATTACAAGATTTTGTAAAAGCTTCATTAAGAAAAATATCACCATGCTTTTCATTTCCGCTATCCTTTATTTCATATCCGCCAATATTTACACTGCCTGTGCAAACAATGCTTTCTTGAAGGTTATTTTTTATAATCGAAGATGTATCAATAACCTTGAAAATAGAGCCTGGAGGATATAGACCTTCTGTAGCTCTATTCAGTAAGGGGCTATTAGCATCTGTTGAAATTGAATCCCAATTTTCCTGTATATTTGATGGATTAAAATCTGGCTTGCTTATGAGAGCCAATATTTCTCCTGTTTTTGGATTAAGTACTACAATTGCACCTTTTTTACCATTTAATTGTGACGAGGCATAGATTTGTAAATCTTTATCCAGTGTTAGTTTTAAATTGTTTCCATACAGGTATTCGCCACTTGCTTTGCTTTTTAGAGTTTCTAAGGTGTTATCATTGTTTATCAATTCTTTATTGTATAAAGCTTCTAACCCTGATGAACCAAGATTTTTAGTCCAATATCCAATTATATGAGAAAAGTGTTTATTATACAAGTAGTTCCTTGTGATATTTGATTTTGTTTTAGAATTTTTTACAAGCAAAACATCTTTTCTATCAAGCAAATTGCCTCTTACTATGTTGGAGTTATATTCTCTTAATCTTCTATTAAATGAATTAGAAGATATAGATTTTGCTTGAAATAATGTAAAATATAAAATATATAAAGAAGTGAGAAGAAACAAGGATATAAAAATATATTTTACTATTTTAAGCCTGATTTCCATTTTATTCAT
>JAUQXG010000283.1 GCA_030834765.1 Lutispora sp. | reverse complement strand
GAAAAATACCCCTCCGCCAAGGAACCAGTGGGTCCTAACGACATCATTTTTGTCTACTCAAGGCATACAGAGGTTGTAGTCCTGTTGCAACGATTGAAACCTTGATAAATAAAGGGGTTGCGAGATTACGAATGAAAACATACTTTGACGTGAGAGGATGCTTTCACGTCTTTTCTTTTTTGTGAATATAAATGGGGTTACTCATTTTACATAGATGGCTAAGGAAAACAAATGAAAAACGTAAAGGTTATACCTGCTTTACCCAAAGAGAATAAAAAGTTCAGGGTTGCTGCCTATTGCAAAGTCAGTACGTCCGGACCGGAACAACTGCGCAGCCTTGAGATTCAGATAAAAACTTACACGAAGATGATTCGTAGCCATCCCAATTGGATTTTTGCAGGTGTGTTCCATGATATTGAAAGTGGACTGCGCCGAAGCGAAAGAATCGGGCTGGATAAAATGCTCAGGAAAGCGGCGAAAGGAAAAATCGATTACATCGTAACAAAGTTAATCAGCAGGGTGTCGAGGGATACTCTGGAGATTTTGAAGATAATAAGATTTTTAAGAGAGCGAGGGATCAACATGCATTTTGAAAATGAAAAGCTGGATTCGATTAATGTGGATAAGGAATTCGAGATTACACTGAGGGGTATGCTGGCACAAGACGAAAGCCGGAATACCAGCGAGAGTATTCAATGGGGATTTCAGCGCAAGTTTGAAAAGGGTGATATCTTCACGAAGTATAAGAACTTCATGGGATATACCTGCGTAGATGGCGAAATTGTTATTGTTCTTGAGCAGGCAGAGATGGTCAGAAAAATATTTGACTTATATTTGCAGGGTCTTTCATTGGGGCAAATAAAGTCTTATTTGGAATCCCAGGGAATTAAAACAGTAACGGGCAAGGAGATTTGGGATACAAAAACGATTCAGAGGATATTGATCAACGAGAAATACAAGGGAGATACAATGCTGCAAAAGACCTTTACCGAGGATTTTATGACCGGTAAGAAAAGCAAGAATATTGGGCAGCGAAGCAAGTATTATGTGAAGGACAGCCATCCAGCCATTATACCCGCGGAAGTATTCGATAAGGTGCAGGAAGAAATGGCCAAGCGGGCAATGCTAGTGCATAAAGAAGATGGAACAATAGAATCCAGCGGAAACAAATATAACGGCAAATATCTTTTGGGGAATTTGCTTGTGTGCAGCGATTGCGGTGCATCGTATCGGAAAAGGATGGAAAGAGGCAAGGTTTTCTGGAGATGTGCAACAAGGATGTAGAAAGGGAAACAGGCATGCGCTGATTTTCCAACATTAAATGAAGAGTGGGTTCAGAAAGTTTTAGGTGAAATGATTTGTGAGAACGGTACTTACGATGAAGAGACAATACGGAATAAAGTTGAAAAGATTCTGATCCTTAATGAGTATTTGGAAATTTGTTGCAGAAAAGAGAACAAACTTAGCGTTAAATTGTCATAAAATCAATTGAGACCGAGTCGAGAGAGGTTTGTAATAGACACCGTGAAATAAAAATCAAGTTACACTTGGTAATAGAGACTGAATGGTAGTGTGACAGGTGCTAAAAGCAGATCAACCTTCGTTATTTTTCATGAGGTAGAGGATTTGCGGAGAAGGGTAACTACGACCATTCTAGATATAGAGAATTCACCATATTTAGAAGTGGGCTGGCTTGAACAGTTATGATTGACGTGCAGTAATCGAAACTAAATATAAAAACGGGAACGATGTTTTTATTCTTGGCTCCAGTTCATAATCAAGCAGTTAAGAATGGCGCTCTAGTTATGCAAGGAGATTCATCCTTAACTGCTTGCCAAATAAGTATAGTATCCAACACCTATATTAAGTTAAACAGATGCAATGGCTTTTTCTTTCTTCTATCCATGAAAAACTGGTAAGACCAAAATTTTCAGTACGTTGAGGGATTCATTGTTAGTAGTTTAAAAATGCTACTGTGACTTATTGTATGTTGACTTATTGTGTGCATGTTTGGTAAAATTTACTATGAGGTGATGTGCGCTTATGGATATTATTAAAGTATTTGCTTCTAACGTAAAAAAATATAGAACTCTAAAAGGTTTGTCGCAAGAAGCATTTGCTGAAAAAGCAGGTCTGCACAGAACTTATATTAGTGCTGTAGAGCGAGAAAAAAGAAGTATTGCATTAGATAATGTACAGAAAATTGCAGATGCTCTTGAAATAGAAACTTATTTGCTATTTATAGACATAAATCAAAAAGAATAAGTTTTTATTATACAAAAGATGAGTAAGGTCAATTATTAGATATCATGTGAATGAGGGGGTGAAATACAAAATTGAATAAAGTTAAAGAATATAAACAGTATTTCACACCGCTTGATTTAGCTGACTTTATGGTGAATCTTGTGCCAGATGATAATATTAATACGGTAGTTGACTTATCTATGGGTGAATGTGGATTACTTGAAGCAGCCAAAAAAAGGTGGAACAATGCATCTTTTTTTGGAGTAGATATTGATGAAACTTTATTAAGCAAAATACATGCTAAAAGCCCCTACATTTACACATTCAGTGGAGATAGCTTGGGGAATACTGTGGAAAATTGGGATAATTACCAAAATATACTTAATAATGCTCGATTTGATTTAGCAATAGCAAATCCACCTTTTAATTATTTTGATCAGGCTTCTGTATGTTTTAGTGATGATGATAATATGGTTTTACCCATAGAGATGCGATTTCTATTAAAATATATTGATATTGTTAGAGATGGAGGCTATATCTGCATAATTTTACCTTACGGCTTTTTGTCATTAGATCTATATAATAAATTAAGACTGAAAATTTTGAGTAAGGTTACTATCCATAAAGTCATAAAAATTTTTGAAAATTGTTTTGAACGAATTGATGCGGACACCTGTTTGCTGTTAATGCAGAAAAAAAGTCCTGTTGATAGGTATATTCAAGATAATATTACAATAGAATATTTAGATAGCCAATATTTATTGCAGAAATATACAAATGTTGCTGTTCCTTCTGAGAAAAACAGATTGGATTTGGAATACCACCAGCTACTAATCGATTTCCAAAATGTTCGACAAGTATGCAGCCACCCAATTAATCTCCTAAGTCAATATGTCGAAAGCTGCAAAAGAGGTAGAACTTTAGCAAATAAAAAAGACTTGATTGTAGAGAAGGGTATACGTTTTCTACATACTACTGATGTAAAATATCTTAGTATTTCAAATCGTTTACCTATATATGTTTTAAGAAATACAAATTATTTCAAAGAGTCTGGGATTAAACCTAAAAATATTTTAATAGGACGGGTTGGAAAAGCTTGTATAGGGAAAATTGCAATCGTGCCGGAACATTGTCCAAAAACAGTTATTAGTGATTGTATCTTTTGTCTGGAAATAAAAAATATCGATCCTTATTATTTAACACTGTATTTGGCCTCCAGATATGGGCAAATGCAGTTGAAAGGATTAGCAAAAGGATCTTGCAGTAAATATATAACAAAAGAAGATTTGCTTCAATTAATGATAATAGTTCCAGAAATGGATATTCAGTTGTATTTGAGAGAAAAATATCTTGATATACTATCCCGACCGGGGCGAACTAAAAAAGATATACTTTTAGAAAAATTAGTTTCTGAAGTCGAAACTATTCTAAGAAAGGAGTGATACGTTGTTATGGCATGGTCATCATTTGCACATTTACCAGCCAATGAAGATGAGTATTTGTATATTCTGTCACATTTAAAAAATGGTATGTCCAATCAAGAAGTTGATGCTGTTATAGCTTCTTTTAAGGGAAAAGAAAAAGTCCAACATCATTATCGCAGTAATCTTGCAAAAATTGGTCTTTTTAATATTGAGCATAATTGTATCACTCTTAAGTACGATGAAAAGAAATTATCTAAGAACAGAAATCATTTAAAGGATATACTATGCAGCGTATTAACGGAAAATCCAACATTCGAGATAAAAGAAGTGGCTAAAGCAATTGCAATAACACAATCATATAACTTAAGAGACATAGTTGATGTTCTTGAGGATGAAAATCCTTTAATCGATCGTAATAGCTTTATTCGTTGGGTAAGGCCTATTGTATCTTTGCTGAAGATTGCCGATGTTTCATCTACAAAGCTAGTAAAATCAACCTCTTACATAAGGTATTTACAAGAATCATTTATAACGGTAGCTAAAGAATTCGGAAATTCTATACCGCTTGAATTGGTGGAAAATGAGTTGAAAAAAATAGATGCAAGCTTTAACATAATAACAGTATTAGATAAGGTGTTGGAA
>JAUQXG010000282.1 GCA_030834765.1 Lutispora sp. | reverse complement strand
AAGATTATTTAGTTTATGTGTTTTGCATTGCTTCATTTAACCTATTATCGTCGAGTTTTTCAAACTGCTGATTATAAAGACTAAAATATACCCCATTCTTTTCCAGCAGCTCATCATGTTTTCCTCTTTCTTCTATCCCATTATCAGTTAACACTAAAATGGTGTCTGCATTCTTTATCGTTGAAAGTCTGTGTGCTATTACAAAGGTTGTTCTGCTTTTAGAGAGTTTTTCAAGAGACTTTTGAATGATATTTTCACTCTTATTATCTAAAGAAGAAGTAGCCTCATCTAAAATTAGTATTGAAGGATTTTTTAAGAAAGCTCTAGCTATGCTTATTCTCTGCTTTTGTCCTCCTGAAAGCTTAACGCCCCGTTCACCTACATAAGTGTCATAACCTTTCTCTAATTCAAGAATAAATTCATGGGCATTGGCACTTTTAGCTGCTTCAATAATTTCCTCATCATTGGCATCAGGCTTTCCATATCTAATATTCTCCATTATACTTCCTGCAAATAAATATACATCCTGTTGGACTATTCCAATATTACTTCTTAAACTTTTCAACTTAATATTGCGTATATCTACATTATCAATCTTTACACTTCCGTCGGAAACCTCATAGAACCTGGGTATCAAGCTACATAAGGTTGACTTTCCTCCACCTGAGGGACCGACGATTGCTACTGTTTGCCCTGCAGCAACTTTCAAAGATATATCTTTGAAAACATGAGCATCATTGTCATACTTAAAAGAAACATTTTGAAACTCTATATCTCCCTTTACTATGCCTATATCAATACTGCCCTCTGAATCCTCCATATCAGGGTTAGTATCTAATATCTCAATAAATCTATCAAACCCCGTCATGCCCTTTTGGAAGGATTCTGTAAAGTTAATAAGTGTTCTTATGGGGTTTAAAAAAGTATTAATATAAAGCAGATATGCTACTAAATCTGAAGGTCTTAATTCACCAGCATTAATGAACAAAGCTCCAGCAACTACAGATATAACATATATAAATCCTTGGAAAAGAGTAATTCCACTAAAGAATTTGCCCATATAATTATAGCTGTCTTCTTTCGTTTCAAGAAAGTTTCTATTTCCATGAATAAACTTATTCATTTCTATGTTTTCATTGGAAAAGGATTGCACAACCCTTACCCCAGAAATACTATCTTCTATTTGTGCATTTACTTCAGCAATTTTTTGCCTATTTTTCATAAATACTTTTCTCATTTTCGTGTTATAGAAATAAGCAAACCAAGCCATTACTGGAACGAATGCAAAAGTTATCAAAGTAAGCTTCACATTTATAGTCATCAAGATAATAAATGACCCTAGGATTTTTAGTGCTGATAAAAATATTTCCTCAGGTCCATGATGAGCTAATTCAGAAATATCAAATAAGTCATTCACGATCCTAGACATAATTTGACCAGTTTTATTATTATCATAGTAACTAAATGAAAGCTTTTGTAAATGAGAAAAAATATCATTCCTCATGTCATACTCCATACGTGCTCCCATAATATGTCCCCAAGTAGTAATGAAAAAGTTGCCAAAATATTGAACTATGTATAATCCTAACATCAGTATTCCTGTTTTTATTATAATACCTGTCTCCAGCCCTACTTGGTTATTCATGACATTATCCATCAAAAACCTTACAAGTACCGGAAAATATAAATCTATACCCCCTGAAACAAACGCACAAAACATATCAGCAAAAAACAAATGTTGATAAGGTCTATAGTAAGATATAAACCTTTTAATATTTTTCAATTATATTGCCCCTCTCAAATATCATATCAATAAAATAATATCATAAAGTCCATAATTTTTGTATTGATTTTACTATTTAAATAACATATAATAAATTTATACCCCATACGTGTATATAGTATAAAGGAGTGATAATAATGAAATTAAACATAACAGAGTCAGCAATGAAGCAACTCATGGACTCAGATATAAAGCAAATGAAGGTTTTTATAAGTGGCTTTGGCTGAGGCGGTCCAACCTTTGAAATGGTTCAGGGTGAACCAGAAGATGAAGATTTTATTCAAGAAGTAAATGGTATAAAATTTATAGTTGGAAAAGAAACTTCAGAAACTGTTACTATATTGAACATTGATTATTCAAACAATTGGTTAAGAAAAGGTTTTTCAGTATATGCAAGCGGACAAAGAGGTAGATGTTAAAACACATCTACCTCTTTCCTTTTTATCTTATATTTCTTTTTAATGCCCTCGGTGGTCCTAGTACTTCAGCAAGTACAATGCTTCTTCGAATATCATGGAAATCAAACTCTTCTTCTATTTTATATTCAGTTTCTTCAAAGTCTTCATGTTTCACAAATAAATCTTGCTTCACTGGCTTCAATTGTAACTCTTCATGAAAACTATCCATCTGTACATAGTCTATATTATCTACTTTGCCTCTGTCCGCTAAAGGTACTCCCTCTGCCTCTTTGTCTAGCTCCAATTCAGTTTGAATCATATTCACTATGTTTTTAAATAGTGGGGGTATTTGATTGTGGTTTTCATGCCTAGTCTTTTGGTTTTTTTGTTTCTGACCAGAAAGTATACTATTTATTACTGAAAACACTAGAAACAATACTGCAATAATACTAAAATCCAATTTTATCCCTCCAATATTAATCTGGATAGGATTATTTCTTTTCTTTATCTATCACTTCAGATTTGCTGCCTTTTGAGATGGAATCTCTCATCATTGTGTCTGCCTGTATATTCTGAAGGTTATAATAATCCATAACACCCATTCTGCCATTACGAAGAGCCTCAGCTATCGCCTTCGGTACTTCTGCTTCAGCTTCCACTACTTTGGCGCGCATTTCTTGTACTGCCGCCTTCATTTCTTGTTCTTTTGCCACAGCCATTGCACGTCTTTCTTCAGCTTTAGCTTGAGCTATTCTTTTGTCTGCCTCAGCTTGGTCTGTTTGAAGCTGTGCTCCAATATTCTTGCCTACATCTACATCAGCTATATCTATTGATAAAATCTGAAAAGCAGTCCCTGAGTCAAGACCTTTAGATAGAACGGTTCTTGATATAGAATCTGGGTTTTCAAGCACTTGTTTATGACTTTCCGAGCTTCCTACGGTTGTTACAATACCTTCACCAACTCTGGCAATGATTGTTTCTTCTCCCGCTCCACCTACAAGTCTTTCAATATTTGCCCTTACTGTGATCTTAGCCTTTGCTTTTACTTCTATACCGTTTTTGGCAACTGCTGCAATTACAGGAGTTTCAATAACCTTTGGATTAACACTCATTTGAACAGCCTGCAATACATCTCTGCCCGCTAAATCTATAGCAGCAGCTCTTTCAAAGGTTAAATCAATCTCTGCTCTTTGGGCAGCAATCAGTGCATTAACGACTCTGTCAACATTACCACCAGCCAGATAATGAGCTTCTAATTGATTTACTGATAATTTTAATCCTGCTTTTATAGCTTTAATAAGAGGATTCACTATTTTACTCGGTGTAACTCTCCTAAGTCTCATACCAATAAGATTAAATATGCCCACATTTACACCTGCTGCCAAAGCAGAAATCCAAAGTCCTAGTGGAACAAAACTAAAGAAAATTACCAATGCAAATACGATTGCGAATAGAATTAAAATTGGAATTAAAATTTCCATATTATAAGTCCTCCTCGTTTATTTTTTTGACTATCAGGGAGCTTCCCTCAACCTTAATAACTTCTACAAAACTATCTTTATCAATAAACTCTCCTTGGGTTACTGCATCTATCCTGAGGTCATCAATAATAATAGTTCCAGAAGGCCTTAATGTTGATTCTGCTTTTGCTCTTTTGCCAAGATACTTTTTATAATCTTTGCTGCTTACATATCCTTCTTCATTTTTTTGTTCTGTCTTCAATATGAGAAATTTCATATATTTACTGCCTATGCCTATCTTATACATAATCACAATAGCCAATGCCATAAGTGCTATTGTCACGATCAAAAGCAGCAGTGCTTCTAGCAGACTTGTTGTTATCA
>JAUQXG010000281.1 GCA_030834765.1 Lutispora sp. | reverse complement strand
ATCCTTTTTTCCCCAAGTAGCCTAACAATTTTACATTCTGTTTTTCAGTATATACTTTTTCAATTCATCTAGGGCCTCTATTACTTCATTGGAGTATAAATCCATCTCACTAAAGGCTTTTTCAGCTTTTAAAATATTATTTGAAGCAACCGCCACCACGGATTCTTTTGCCCATTCATGCAATAATTTATGTGGTTTTTCGATTTTTTTGAAAATGGCATTGTCTTTGAAAATCTCTTTGCCTTCGCTGTAATACCATCTGCCTAGTCTGCAATCCATAGGGTTTCCTACAACATTTTCATCAATTATTTCATAGCCTAACAGCATGTTATAAACACGCCATCTTAAATTTAGATGATCTGTCTTAGATAAATCTATAATATCAATTACCTCAAGTTTATTTGTATCTTTAATCATGCCTATTCTTATTTGATTATTCAGCTTACTAACCTTAAAAATTCCTTTCCCCGTCTCATTGCAGGTATTTAGGATACTATCTGCCGATTGGGACAGCTCGGTTGCTTTGCTTGTAAATTCCTCCATTACTGCAGTTTGTTCCTGGGTGTTTGCGGCGATTTGAGTTGCTTCATTATTTAGTTGTTCCACTGCCTCAACAACCTTCTTATTTGCAGCGATTACTTGATTCACAAGACCAGTCCCTGTTTCCAGCTCATCTGCGGTCTTGTTGGTATATGCTACAGCTTTTGACAGCTCATTGCTTAAAGCCTGTATACTGTCTTGAATATCCCCTATTGAAGATTTTGTATGCTCAGCCAGTGTTCTAACTCCCGAAGCTACTACATTGAAGCCTTTGCCTTGGTCTCCTGCTCTTGCGGCTTCTATGCTGGCATTTAGAGCCAGCAAATTAGTCTGATCGGCGATTCCCCCTATGATACCAACTACTTGATTGATTTGCTTCATTTTGCTTATTAGAACATTCATATTATCACTTAAATTTTTCACTGATTCAAAGGACTTCTGAACAAATGAAAAAGCATCCAACATATTTGTATTTGATGTGAATGTAATATCTAATGTGTCCTTTGCGAGATTCGCTACATTTTGTGTACGGGCTGAGACATCCTCAATAGAAGCGCTCATTTCTTCACTGCTGGCAGTTATTGAGTGCGCTGCATCATTTTGTACCTTTGCTTCACTTACCATATCCTTTACATAGGTCATTTCTGTGATATATCCCAGAATCTGATTCACTTCCAACATTTTATTTTTCTTCTCCAGATATAGCGCATTAGCTATTTTATCCCAAGCTGCTGCTAATGTTTCGTCTCCCAGTTTGGATTTGTCAGCCAGCACGAATTTTCCTGCTTCTGTTTCTGAAAATAAACGGAATAGCTCTTGTAAGTTTATATTGGCTTTTTCTATATTGCTATTGTCACGCTTTAATTCTTTAAGCCTTTTAAACATGAATATTCCCCCTGTAATATAAATATAGTAGTTTTCTCCGATACTTTCTATATATCTATATCCTTTACTTTATATTGATATAAGAATCCTCAAACATACGAGTTTCTATTACTTACTTTATTACAAAACACAAAGTCATAAAGGATGCACATGCAAATTTATAATATATTTAATGTTCCAAATAAATATACCCAAATGAATATTGTTGCTATTGATGCAATAGAAGTAGTTATAACAATCTGTCCTGCAAGCTCTCCGTCTGCATCCATTTCTTTTGCCATGGTAAATGATGCAATGGCCACAGGTGATGTCATAACTCCTAGTAACGCTACCATCTTTTCATTTTCTACCCCTAAGTTATATGCTATGTAAAATACAATGGCAGGAATAATAATTAACTTCCCCACTGCTACAACAGTCAGATATTTTGCATTATTGCAAAGCATTTTAAAGTCAAATGTTCCTCCTAGCACTATGAATGCTAGAGGTGTTGTGACTTTAGACATACTTTCTAATGGAGACAAGATAAGACTAGGAATTTTTATGCCGATGATTATGAATAGAAATGCTAAAGTAGAAGCTACTATAACTGGGTTTTTGACAATTCCCAGTAAAATTTTTTTTATATTTACTTTTCCCCCGCGATATATTTCTAAAACAGTAACTCCAAGGACGTTAAATAAGGGAATTAGATATGCGGATAATAATGAGACAGTTCCGATATGATTATCTCCATATATAGATGCAACAATAGGTATACCAAATAAAATAGAATTGCCTCGAACCAATCCTTGTATCATTACACTGCACTTTTTTTTATCCTTTACAAACTTAGGTAATCCCAAGATTAAAATTAAAAAAACTGAAATTATAATTATATATAACATTAAGATTAAAAATAAGTTATCTTTGTTAAGGGCCTCTTTAATGTCCATTTTATATATGTTTAAAAATAATAATATCGCCATAAACACTCTGAAGATTATTTTATTCATAATGTTTAAAGAGTGATCATCTACTAAATTTTTCACTTTCATTAAATAGCCAACTACCATCATAAAAAGCAATGGGAAAACTACATTAATTGCAAGTACCAAATTGTCCATATCATTTCATTTCCTTTAAATTAAATTAGTTTCAATTTATCAATGGACTTGAATTTCTATAAATTGATTTTAATAAAAATTAACGCTGTCAGATACCTCATGCTAACGATAGTCATACGAAAGGAAACATTTACAGGAGGCATCTGGCAGTGTAACGCACCTAAACTCATTTTTAAGATGCTATTTGAATAAAATAATTACTATGCAACATCAAGGCAAGCTTTGTAGGACCTATCCGAAGCTTAGTCATTTATAATGATACTATCTTTTTACTATTTTAATTTCTATAAATAAGACTGCTACTGTTATAACTGCACCGATTACATTAGCAATAACAGGCCTTGGCATGATTAATAATATTGCTCCTGCTGTCAGCAAAAACCTGCTTATTACCGATAATTTAACCTTAAACCATCCTCCAAGTCCGATGGCTAATATCAAACAGCCAATCAATGCTGTTATTAATACAAGGATAATTTCGCCGATACTACCTACCAGCAGCAGTTCTGGGGAGTATGCGAAAATAAACGGAATAATAAATCCAGCAATTGCAAGCTTCATAGCCTCAAAGCCTGTTTCCCACATTCCTGAACCCGCAATTCCAGAAGCAGCAAAAGTGGAAAGTGCAACTGGAGGTGTTATGGTAGAAAGTGCACCAAAATATAAGATAAATAGATGAGCTCCCATTTGTGTGACACCCATTTGTACAATAGCCGGCGCAACCAATATTGCAAGAACCATATAAGCTGCAGAAGTTGGTAATCCCATACCAAGTAATAAGCTTGTAAGCATTGCAAGAATTAATGCAATAATTAAATGACCATTAGACAAATCAACAATTATACTGCTTATTTTTAGTCCAAGACCTGTCATATTAAGGGTACCCATCACTATACCCGCCAGCAAGCATGCTGCTGCGATGGGTGCAATACCAGATGCGGCATCTTTTAATGCTTTGATAAAGCGCTTTAAATTCATATTTTCATGGTTCTTAATAAAGCCAACTAATATGGAAACAATAATGCCAAAGAATCCAGCCTTTTGTGCGCTATATCCATATATCAACATACCCATGAGTATAATTAATGGAATAAGATAAATCCATCCATCCTTCATTACTTTTCCAGGTTTTAAAATTTCACTTTCACAAATAACTGGGATTTGTTTCTTATTTGCTTCTACATACACTGACATAGATAAGGTTACGTAATAAAGTATGGCTGCCGGAAATGCTGCTATTACAATCTTACCATACTCGATTCCAGTCATTTCAGCCATTAAAAATGCTACAGCCCCCATTACCGGCGGCATAATCTGCCCCCCGTTTGAAGCAACAGCTTCAACTGCCCCGGCAAATGCAGGTTTAAAACCTACCTTTTTCATTAAAGGAATGGTGAATGTACCGGTAGTTACAACATTTGCTGCTCCGGACCCATTAATTGTTCCCATTAGCATACTGGAAAAAATTGCAGCTTGTGCCGGTCCTCCACACACTCTTCCTGTTAATGCGAATGCAATATTAACAAAGAATGCTCCAGCACCTGTCATATCCAGAATTGCTCCGAACAATACAAACAGAAATATAAATTGAGCCGAAACATATAGGGTTTGTCCATACAACCCATCGGATGAAGTGTATAAATAAGGGGCAATTCTTGCTATAGAGAATTTAACTGTTTTAAATATGCCTGTTAAGTTATGCCCATATAAAGCATACACAATAAACAAAACAGAAATTATAGGTAATACTTTTCCTATTGAACGACGAGCAATTTCTAGGGCAACTACAATTGCCACAATAGAAAGGATTTTCTCAAAATCGGAATACATGCCTGCCGTACTGATGAATCTTTCTTGTATAAGGATTTGATAATACGATAAAAATATGTTTGTTGCTGCTAATACAATATCAATTATAATTCCGCCCTTAAATTTAAGTGGTCTGGTAATAATTATATATGTTCCTATCAAACCCCAGTGAATGGCCGACTGTTCATAGGCCGGCATAACACCAATGGATGCAGAATACATATGGAATAAAGCTAAGCCTATACTGATTATTAGTATAAATGCATCAGCTATCTTTAATAACTTTTTATTTACTAGAGACTCTTTTGCAATTGTTTCCATTGTATACCCCCGATCAATTATATTCTACTTACTATATTTCAATCCTATGTTCATGTTTCCCAATAGCATATTTTAATGATGATCAAGACCGAACCTTAGGAGAAAATCCAGCTTTGATCATCATTGTATTACAGTATTTTTAGATTTTACTATCCTATTAATGTATTGTTATTTAATTACTCCGATTTCCTTGTAGTATTTTGCTGCGCCAGGGTGAAGTTCTGCACTTGTATAAGCAGCAGTCTCAGGAGTTATTTCCTTTGCAACAACATGAGCTTCTTTATATTCATCAATGCTTTCCAAAGCTTGCTTTACAAATTCATATGCTACTTCTTCAGGAACATCATTATTAACGAATATCTCAGTCATAATCTTAAAAGTATTAATATCTTTGTCAGTTCCCTTATAGGTTCCTGCAGCTATCTTATAAGGAACATAGTATGGCTTTTCTGCTGAAATCTTATCAATTATATTCTGATCAACATCAACAAGCTTGACATTCCCTGTTGAAGTCGCATTGATCATTGCAGAGGTAGGGATACCTGCAACAAAGAATGATGCATCAACCTCTCCGTCAGTTAACTTTTGAAGTCCTTCATCAAATGATAGGTAGTAAGGAGTTATATCCTTTTCAGGATCAATTCCATAAGCAATAAGTATTGCTTTTGACATTTCCACTATTGTTGTACTTGGTGGTCCTAATACAACCTTTTTCCCTTTTAAATCTCCATAGGTTCCAATGCCAGAATTCTTTGTGGTAGCCATCTGTCCTGCACTCATGTATAAAGACATCAAACCTGATATGTTAAGCTTCCCAGATTTTTCATACATATTTGTTCCATTCGCGGCGAAATACACTCCATCGGAATTTGACATTCCCATTTGAATATCACCAGTATTGGTAAGGTTAAGGTTTTCAACAGACCCTTTTGAAGGTTGTGCAATTACATTGATCGTATCAGAACTGTTGTTTATCGCAGCAGCCATTGCAGCAGCAATTACATAATAAGTTCCTGCTGTACCTGCGGTACCAATTACAACATCCTGCTTTTTCGCTGGTTTGGTTTCTGACGGAGCAGTAGAGTCTCCGCCTGCTGAGTTACTGGAGCAGCCTGTAAGAGCTACTGATAAGACAAGTACAGTTGCTAGGATAAAGCTAATTAACTTCTTTTTCATTATTAACATCCTTTCAAAAAAAATTTGATGTTTTCTGCCTTTTAAAGGATCTCTATTACATAAAAACGCTTTATTTCTTAAGCATTTCTGTAACCCATGAAGGTGCAATGTCAGGAAGTTCCTTTCCTTCTATTCGACATTTGCCATAATCCACAATTATTTCCTGCCTCTTCATCTCGTATTCTGCCTTTTTTTCTGCCTTCTCCAGCACTTCAAGAATATGCTCTCTTGGTACAACGGTTACACCATCGTAATCACCAACTACCAAGTCACCTGGATTTACTTCAACTCCTGCACAGTGCACCAAGGTATTGATTTTACCAGGGCCCTTCTTATCAGGGCTGCGCTGCATAAACCCTTTGCTGTAAACCGGCAAGCCTAATTCCTTGAGTCCCTCTTTATCTCTCACATAACCGTCAATCACAATACCATTTAGTCCAATTGCTTTAGCTGCTCCAATCATCAAGTCCCCCATATATGCCCTTTCTTTATATCCTTTTCCATCCACCACCAGAACATATCCAGGTCTACCCTGATAAATTGCCACATGAATTGGAAAATTATCTCCGTCTTCAGTGGATACTGTACATGCAGTTCCAATCACTTTCATAGAGGAATCAACAGGCATCATAGAAGCATCCATACAGCCGTTACGAAATATCCCCATAGCATTCATTCCATCACATACTTGAGCTGTGTTTAACTTAGAAACTCGGTCAATAATATTCTGTGGTATTAGTTCTGGAAGGGGCTTATAGTTTTCATTGTTCATTTTTATGCTCCTCCTAATATAGTTCTGGGCCAGCAGTTGGGAAGTAATTTGCAAAGCTTTCAGCATATTTGTAGGAATTGTTTCCCGAGACTCTTCTTGCGTGATTGCCACGCATAAATGCTCGTTGGGTATAATATTCAATCAAATGACTTTGTGCCTTGAAACATTTCATAGCAGCTATTTTTTGTTCATAAACATCTGTGATATCTATTATACTATTAGGTCTAAAGTTGCTCATTTCTGTCTGATGCGGCTCAAATCCAAATATTCTCATTTGTTTTGTAACTTTAGTGCCTTCTAATCTTGCACCACTTGAATTGGATATTACACTGCATTCAAATACGAACTCACTAACTCTGTTGTGATCTGGATTCAAATAGTCAAAGCGATCATGTGTAAGAATAATATCCGGCTGCGTTTCACGGATTTTTCGCACCATGCGTTCTTCAAGCTCTGAATTGAATTGCATAGGATAATCTACAAGATCCCAGAATTCAATGTTTTTAACAGCTAGTGTTTCGGCAGCAGCTAAGGTTTCGCCTTTCCTAATTTCTTTAACAGATTCTGCTGTAGCATCAGGCTGTTTCCACAAATCATTAGATTCGCCTCTTACGCCAAAGCTTAATACCACTACAGTCACTTCTGCTCCCTCTTTAATATATTTTGCAATTGTACCACCTGAACGCCAAACAAAATCAGCAGCATGGGCACTCACAACTAACATTTTTTTTCCTTTAATCATAAGTAACAATCTCCTTTACATTCCAAATTGACATGCCTTTGATGAATCGTCAGTTAACGAACTAATGCTGTATTATTATCTACAGTCATTTTTCGGATTTCCTTTTCTGTGAAACCATTTTCATATAATTTAGTAGCAAATTTTAACATACCTTCATCAGGATAAATTGCAGTTTTCTGCCCAAGGTCTGTACTAATGATCACTCTATCAGCTCCAAGAGTACGAATCTGTCCTAGTGTAGTTTCAAAATCGACCTTGCCAGTTGCAAAGGTGGTGTAACAATGCTCCATGTATGCACCATATTTAGCAAGTTCCTTTTGTTCATCAATTGTATAAAATGTAGTAGGAAAATCGACATGGGTAATAATTATCTTGTCCACCTTGCGCTCATGAGCAGCTTTGACCAATGCAAAGGTTTCTTTGTGAGATGAATGACTGGTTGCAAGTATAATATTTCTCTTTGCAATCACATCTATTACATCATAAACTTCAGCTTTCAATTTTCCATTCCCATCCAGTAATGTTATAGTTGGCGTTTTTATACCATCTTCCTTAAGTTCTGTAATAATCTGTGCCCAATAAGGAAGTTTTTTATTTGGATCACCATTAAATACATGAGAAAGTTCATATTCAGAATCACAGGTAGGAAACCATACTATCTTTGTACCCGCACGAACTGCCATTTCCACTGCTATAGGGTTTATACCGCCTACAGAACTATTTAGCGTGATTGCCCCAATTGTATTACATTTTGGATATAGCTTATTGACTAGTGCTGCGCGCTCTGCAGTGCAAAAATAATGTGACTTAATTGCATATCCTGCCATACCTGCATCTATGATACGCTGTGCCATCTCTAAATCATCCATTTTGCGCGGAAGT
>JAUQXG010000280.1 GCA_030834765.1 Lutispora sp. | reverse complement strand
GCAACTGCTGCTGTGGTATTGAATGCAATTAAGCATTTAGCAAGTATATCCGATGATTTGCATCTTATTTCTCCAGTAATACTTGAGCCAATTATTAATTTGAAATTGAAAACATTTAGTAGCAATAATCCAGCGCTAGATTGCGAAGAGATATTGATCGCTCTTAGTATTTGTGCTGCTACAAACCCTACGGCACAAGTTGCTATGGGTAAGCTGGCACTACTAAAAGACTGTAAGGCTCACTCAACGACAATTTTAAGTACTATCGATGAGCAAACATTTAGAAAACTTGGTGTGGATATAACCAGTGATCCTGAATTTTCATCAGAAAGTCTTTACTATAATAACTAGTCATTTAACTATAAATATTAATTTCAATAAATAAAAAGGATGTATTGCCCTAAAATCTAATTTATAGGGTATTACATCCTTTTTTTTTAGATTAGATCTTGCAGTGTTTATTATCTTTCTAAAATTTATTTTACTAAATAATCAAAAATAATTTGCAATATAGAATTGAGAGGGAAAGCATAGAATACGCTTCTTTTAGTCAGTTTTGGAAGGTAAACTTAAATAAAGAGAATTACATCATTTGACTTAAATGGGACTGGATAGTATTATTGTCGTGACCTAAAGAAAGCCTATTATAGGCTTATTACTTTTTATGGAGGGTTGTGTTAATGAGTACTTGTAATGTTCAGCTTCGTCAGGAGGTTTTTCAAGATGATGCAAGAAAAATTATTAATTGGTTGGAGGATCATGATGTAGTTAGGTATTTAAATGAAAGCCAAGATGTCGGTGAGAGCATTAATAGAGTAATGCAAAGAATAAATATGCCTATTCTTACTCATATATTTAATCAAAATGGAAGTTTTTTTATGATTACTGAAGAGGAAGAACCAATTGGGTTTTTACGATTAGTACCTAAAGGAAAGACAGCAGAGATTGTGGTAGTGATAGGACAAAAGGATAAGTGGAATAGAGGATTAGGGAAAAAAGCGATTTCTCATGGCTTAAAACATGCATTTTTTAAATGGAGGATGGATGAAGTCATTGCAAGAATTAATCATGAAAATGAACGATCCATTAGGATGTTTCACAAAATTGGATTTAAGCAAGATAAGAAGCTGATAAAGGAAATGCAATATTCCATTTCTATGGAAGAATTCTTAAAGTTGGCTTAATCTCAGTCCATAAAAATAATAAGGTTGAACAAACTACAAAATAGGTTTCTTAGCCTGTTCAACCTTATCATTTTTATTAAATATCTTGTGTAGAAACAAAGATTATGCACATTGCGAGGAGTCTTGATTATTGATTAAAATTCTTATTTCATCTCCTGACAAAGTCTCTTTGTCTAGGAGCAATTCTGTCATCTTTTCTAAATAGGATTTCTTTTTACATAAAACTTCTTTTGTTTCATTCTCTATTTCCCTCAGAATTTTTGAAATCATATTATGAACCTGATCTTTAGGGATATCTTCTGAAGAAATTATTCCTAGATCCGACATTCCACTATATATAATTTGTTTTGCCATTTCTGAGGCATGTTTGAAATCACTTGAGCCTCCTGTGCTTCTGCTTTTTAGAATGATTTCTTCTGCGATTACACCTGCTAGAGCTACTGAGATTCTTGACTTTAAATATTCATGTGTATAGAGGTAAATATCATCTTGCTGTGTTTGTCTTACATATCCAAGGGCGTTGCTCCTAGAAGCTACATTAACACTCGCAACAGAATTAGGAAACATCAATTCGCCTATCAACGCGTGCCCTGACTCATGAATTGCTATTCTTTTTTTCTCTTCCATATTCGGAACTCTATCCAGTTTTTCTCCCATCATCACTTTTTCTATTGCATTATGGAAATGATCTGAATTTATTTCTTTAGAGCCATCTCTCATAGCCATTATAGCGGCTTCATTGGTGACACTTTCTAGTTGTGCGCCTGAAAAACCAAAAGAATCCTTTGCAATTTTCTCTATAGAAACATCATCTGAAATGGGTTTGTTTTTCATGTGCAGCTTAAGTATATGAACTCTTCCTTTTTTATCCGGCAAGTCAACTTTTACAAGTCTATCGAACCTACCAGGACGAAGCAACGCAGAATCAAGCATGTCAACTCGATTGGTTGCTGCAATGATAAGTATCTTCACTTCTTCGTTTGATGATATTCCATCCATTTGAACTAGAAGCTCATTTAGTGTCTGCTCATGCTCTTGATGGCTATTGTTGCCTCTTTTTCCGCCTAATACTTCCATTTCATCAATAAAGATTACTGCACTTAACTTTTTTTGTTTCTTTGCAGACTGTTTTGCTTGAGCAAACAATTCTCTTATTCTTTTTGCACCAACACCAACATACATTTCAACAAATTCTGATCCACTTGCTGATAAAAAAACCGAGTCAGTATATTGTGCGGCAGCTTTAGCTAATAAGGTTTTCCCTGTACCTGGAGGGCCATTTAATAAGATCCCTTTTAAAGGACGAATCCCTAAGGATTTCATTTCATCGCTATTTTTTACAAAGTCTAAAGCCTCGGACAATTCATTTTTTGCTGTTTCCTGACCTCCGATATCTTCAAAGGAAATATTTTGATTGATGGTTTTTGATGATAATACAAAGTTCTTTCCCTTAGTCATAGCTTTTCCGCTAAAAAGGTATACACTTGATATCAATACAATCAAAAATACGATAGGAAGAATATTATAACCGCTAAAAGCTAAAAACGTTAAAAATGCAGCAAAGGATCCTACAATCATTTCTATATATTTCACTATATATTTCCTCCAATTCCATTAGAATGTCGGAGAGTAAGCATATATAAGGATGTATCTTCTTTGTTTAGCTGTACATATACATATTGCTCGTCTACAAATACTTTAGCATTCACTGCAACTTGTTTTGCTATATCTTCTGTTTTCTGTGCTAATAGAGGAAAATCTCCATCCGAAATGGCCTTTTGCACATAGCTATTTATATCATCATATAGATTTTCTAATTCAAGAGTCCTATTATCTTTTATAATGATTCTATATGGCTTGCTGCCTAAAACTTCATGAGTTTTCTGATCTATTTCTTTATAAGTTTTTTGTATGTTTGTTACATCACCAAGAGTCACTTCTATTTGTACTGCTTCTACTATTTTACTGTTTTTATTCCATACAATATTTTTTACTCCGTCAATAGATTGGAGTGACTTTTCTAGAGGCTTATTTATAGCATGATTTTGCCAAAGGATTTGTCCCACTAATAGTATGAATAACGTGATAATAAAAGCTATAAAGCATTTAAATATCTGCGTATTTTTAATTTTCATAAGACACCTCCTTTGTTTACATAATATTATATCATAAGTATTAAAATCATACAAAAGTTAGATTTTGTCATAGAGGATAATAAAATTCACAATTACATATAATATACTATAATCTTTAAAATAAAAATTAATTTAGTTAAATTTACGTTATAAAAGAAAGGAGGTTTTTGACTGATGGACAAATTGGCATTGGTATTAGTAATTATAGGCGCATTAAACTGGTTATTAGTTGGCTTATTTCAATTCGACTTAGTTGCTTCACTCTTTGGCGGACAAGGAGCTGCACTTAGTCGCATCGTATATACTTTGGTTGGTGTAGCAGGTATATGGAGTATAAGTTTATTATTCAGGGATCGCGGCAAAGTGGATTAATACATAATTAAGATTATTATAAATACAATAAGGGGCGGCTTCAATGAATTGAAGCCGCCCCTTATTGTATTTATAATTGATTTCTGTAGTTTTCCATTATACTTTTAAAAAGCTGTGCAGGCGTAGATGGTGTGATCGTAATTGCATTTGCACCTGCTTCAATAACTGTATTTATAGATTCTTCCGTTGGCCCACCTGTCGCAATAATAGGTACATCTGGATAGAGCTCTCTTATTTTTCTAACTATACTGGCGGTATTCAGTGCTCCCGCCACATTAAAGATATCTGTGCCAGCTTCTATACGTCCTTTAAAATCAGTGTTCTCTGATACTACCGTAACTACTACAGGTATATCAATTGCACGCTTCATGCCAATAATGGTTTCATTTGGTGTAGGTGCATTGACAACTACGCCAATTGCCCCTCTAAATTCAGCATCCAGTGACAAATTGATTACTCTTTTGCCAGTAGTTATTCCACCACCAACACCGGAGAATACAGGTATATCAGCGGCAGTAAGTATAGCCTGAGTTATGGAAGGTTGTGGTGTAAAAGGATATACTGCGATTACCGCATCTGCATTCATGTTTTTTATTACCGCAACATCAGTAGTAAAAGCTAGGGACTTGATTAACTTTCCAAAAATTTTTATCCCTGTTGATTTTTGTATGCACTCAGGGACTTTAATCATATGACGTCTTAGGACTCCAAGTAGTTCAGGAGGATTTTTCTGCATATTTATTACCTCAAATAATATTAAATTTTGTATTTTATATATTTATTTTACACAATTATTTTTAAAAATACAAATATTAAATAATTACTGTTTTGCAGCCTCCTCATATTCTTTTTCTAAAGAAGACATCAACTCTTTTACTGAAATAATTTTATCCGACCTATAGGCGTTTTCTCCTGCAAAAACAAATCCGTGCGCTAAGTCGCCCTTTTGTGCATTGGTTAAAGCTTGAGCAATACAATATGGACTATTTTTGTAATCACAAGTAATGATACAGTGATAGGGACATTTAAAAGGTTTTTTTTCTCCTTTTTCGATATCGTTGGTAAAAGAGTTTTTTATAGCTCTTCCAGGCATTCCCACAGGACTTTTAATTATCACAATATCTTCTTTGTTACATTCTAAATACGAGTTTTTGAATTCTATTGAAGCATCACATTCATTTGTTGTTACAAAACGCGTTGCCATTTGTACTCCAGAGGCACCCAACTTTAAATATTTGTATATGTCTTCTCCTGTATAGATTCCTCCAGCGGCAATGATTGGCATTTCCTTATTGTACTTTTCTTCGATTTTTTTCACCGCGTTTACAACTTCAGGGATAATATTATCAAGAGAGAAGGCTGGATCATTAAGTTGATCATGATTAAAACCAAGATGACCACCAGCTTTAGGCCCTTCCACAACGATTGCATCTGGTAGCCTATTATATTTATCCATCCATTTTTTACAGATGATATTTACTGCTCTAGCTGAAGAAACGATAGGTACAAGTTTTGTTGATTTCGTTTCATCAAGAAATTGTGGAAGATTGAGAGGGAGACCTGCTCCTGAAAATATAATATCAATACCTTCTTCGATAGAAGCCTTAACAATTTCACCAAAGTTAGTTAACGCCACCATGATGTTAATTCCAATTATCCCCTTTGTTTGTGCTTTGGTTTTTCTGATTTCCTCTTTTAAAGCTTCAATATTTGCTTTAAGAAAGCTTTTCTTAAAGTCATAATGAATCATCCCAATTCCAGCTGCTGCAATAACTCCGATTCCACCTTCGTTTGCCACAGCTGCTGCGAGTCCAGAAAGAGAAATGCCTACACCCATACCGCCTTGTATGATAGGCAACCTTGCAGTAAGATCTCCGATTTTTAGGCTTTTGATTTTATTTACACTCATTTTAATCCTCCATTTATATATATCATTAATATATTTACTAAAAATAATCAATAATTTGTTCTATTATATCATAGTTGTTTAGTACCTACTACTATAATCAAGTATTTATTTTTAAATTATATAAATCATTTAATATTCACTCAAACATGTATATAATATTATTATCTTTATATAAAGGATAATTCATATAAAAAAATATAAATAGAGAAACATAAGAATAGGAGAGATATTTTATGAGTGATATAGCAGGAAGTGGATGTGAAGTTTTAATTCCTTTTAATGAAAGGAAATCGCTTCAGGAAATAGAGAGAAGCCTTATTAAAAAATATAGAAAGCATATTTGGTCT
>JAUQXG010000026.1 GCA_030834765.1 Lutispora sp. | reverse complement strand
GGTGCTTCTTTATATATATTTTTTACTTCTGCTTTTATACTGCCTTGGTTACCAAGGGTGTCTTTGAACCGGAACACATATTCTCCGTTTTCTATAAAGATGTGATCGCTTGCCCCATCATCCAATATCACAAAATCATTATCATCTACCAGCTGAAGTGTTGCGGTTATGGGCCCATTTGTCCATACATCCCTCGGGTGAGAATATGTAATCGTTGCTTCTGGAGGGTCTTTATCAATATTATTAACAATTGCCTTCGTTCTGGTTTTGTTTCCTGCTTTATCCATAAATACGAATTCAAACTCTCCATTACGATTAAATACATATGAGCTAACCTGATTGTTGTTCAGCAAAGTTACAGCGTTATTATCCGTCATAGTAAGTGTTGCCGCCACATTGCCTTTTGTAGGCGATTTGACATCATAAGCAATCTCTCCAGTTGGAGCCGTTCTATCCAATATAACAGTAGCTTCATATATACCTGATAGATTTCCTGCCTCATCCATAAATCTTGCATAAACATGCTGCTCTCCATCCACTGTATCAGAAAGCTTCCAAGTATAAGTTGCTAACCCTTTTTCATAGGATATATCCCTCCAGTCCTTTGATTGAACATCAGACAATTCTATGCCTTCCAGCATTGTTTTATCGCTGGATAAGATAGTTTTAAAGGTTTTTCTTTCAATGCCTGTCAGTTCATCAATTTTTAGCTGCAGAGGTAGATCCAACTTATTGGCGAATCCGCTGCTAAAAGCAATGCTCCCTTTAGGTTTTGTCACATCTATTCTGAAGGGCTCCAACGGTTTTATCATCTGCTGGTTTCCAAGAGTATCCTGAATCAGTATGTGCAAGTACCATTCTCCATCTTGAACAAAATCTTTTGGATAAATAATATTACCTTCACTTAAATTATGATTCATATCTATCCATTCTGAGGGCTCTATATCCATTGAGTCTGATATACCATACTTGAACAATTCAATATCAGCATAAGTATCCTTAAGCTCCGAGTATGCAAACTGGACTGTCCTTGATACCTTTTCATTATCATATATCAGTTTGACTGATGGAGGAGTATTATCAAAATAAAATTCTGCACGGCTGCCATTTATGGATACCATTTCATCCATAACATTGTCAGCAAAATCCTTTACCTTAATATTGAGATAATATTTGCCATTTAATCCTTCATCGTTTCCTATCCTTATTGATCCAAGCTGAGGGTCCATAATTCCAGAGCTTGCAGGAATTATATCTCCGCTGCCTGCATCTATCCAGTTAATAGAAAAACTGTCCAAAGCTACTATTGGTCCTGACATGTTATCAGTTACTATTATCACAACTTCATGATTTTTCTGGAATACTTTCGGATTTCCTGGATTTACTACCTCAATCTTGGGAGGTGTGAAATCATACCAAATTTGATTCGCTATTTCTGTATAATTGTAGAATTCATCATAGAATCTGGTGACCAGCTTGTAAAAGCCTGTTTGTGTGACTTTATCGAGAACTCCCACTATGTCTGCCGTCCCCTCTGTACCTCCTGAGCTATCCAATTCCAATACTTTCCACATGCCATCATCCTTAATGCCCCTGGATAAGTCAGGTTCAACAACCGGCTCAAATTCAAAGGTAGCAGGGTCACTTACCAATAAAGTATATAAAAGCTTGTTTTGTAACGCTCTATCCTGTACCTGATATTGCGCTGATGTGGGGTTTCCACCCGTATAAATAATCTCACCGCTGGCACGAGGACCTTCATTGTCGAAATAGAAGCCTTTACTGTAAACGCTCTCAGTAGCAGTTTTGTTTTTTACCAGGATGTTTAGATAACCGAGGCCTTCTAAGGGATTATCAAGACTTGTTCCCAGCACTTCATATTTTCTGCCTTCCACAGGCAGTACCATTTTGGTTATCCTATCACTGTCGGCATTATATGGTTCTTTTGTCCATAGATATTTAACCTCTTCCACATCGCTTTCCAAATCCTCCACGTAGAAAGAAACGATACGACTTGTAGTATATTGGGTATCTTGGGCTGTACCTATATCTACTTCTCTTCCATCCTCATGAATGCTCTTATCCCAAATAATGACCGGAGGGGTAATATCCTTTTGATTGACACTGCAACGTATATAGTTGTCGCCTACATTCAACTTTGATTCATCCCATACCTCCGCAAATAGCCAAAACTCCTGATAAGGTGGTATTGTAGTTCCATTAGGCACATCAATTTTCACAGTATAAGTAGTATTGGTTCCATCCTTTACCGGAACAACTGTATTGTTCAGCAGGATTTTCTTTTCCGGCTCTTTTACTTCTTTATTATTTGCATCATTATATTTCCAATAATACATCAGGGTCAAGGGCGATTGTTCAGTGCCATTGTCTTCTTCACGTACAACAATATCTACGCTTGTTCTACTGGGTACGAATGTTTCATAACTGTTCCACGGCGTAATTAACTTTGGAGCAATATTATCTAGTTTCAGATTATATTTTTCGATATTTGGCTGGACTGGATATTGAGCATTATTCCCTCCCAAATCACTTACCGGCATATAGAAAGGTCCTAAACCATCAGAACTATACCCTAATTTAATATTACTATCTCCTTTTTTCAACTTGTCTGCATTGATAATTGGAATACGGTATTCATAGGAGCTTGATCCAGAACCGCTGACTATACTGCCATCTAATA
>JAUQXG010000279.1 GCA_030834765.1 Lutispora sp. | reverse complement strand
TCATAGTTCTTATTTCTTCTTCTGTTATGCTTTCATCTATTCCTTCGTCACTTCCACCAAAAAGCTTAATAAAGAAATTAGTTGTCAAAGTAAGAAATTTTACAACAGGCGCAAAAATAATTGAGACAAACCTTATTATTCCAGCTACTTTTAATGATACAATCTCTGATTTTTGGAGAGCAAGTCTTTTGGGGACTAATTCTCCTAATACTAAAGTTATAAAAGATATTAAAATTGTCATTAAAATAAGAGACAGCGCATCTGCAGAACTTGCAAATATGGGTATGGTCTTTAGCAAAGCTGCCAGTTTTACTGACAGTGTAGTAGCACTAAAAGCACTAGCAAAGAAGCCTGCAAACGTGATTCCAACTTGAATCGTTGCTAAAAGTTTGCTCGGTTCATCAAGAAATTTACTTACTAAGATCGCTGCTTTATTGCCCTCATCAACCAAAGGTTTTATCTTTGATTGACGCATGGATACAATGGCCATTTCCGACGCTGCAAAAAACGCATTTATACCAACAAGTAGTAAGATTATAAGTATCTGCGTCCACAAGGCTCCGTCCATTAGAAAAATTCCCCCCATTTATATTATTCTTATTTATTATACTATTTATATTCATTTTAATACAAACATTTATTTGACTAAAATCAGCCTTAGGAACCATAATTTTTCATTTATATCCCGAATTGTCTATTTAATTAGTGATATTAGATGCATGCGCTAGTTTTCGGCATAGAAAAAGATCTACTATATGAATCTTAGTAGATCTTTATCCAGTCCTGCAACTAAAATAAAAATTAAAGCAGCTAAAAGAAACTTATCAGAGTTATCATCTGTCCATATCATAAAAATTAATGCAATAAGTATTATGTCTTCTTCTTCCAATGTCAAAAACTCGTTAATTGGAAGCCTCATTTCTTCTCACCGGTTTTTTTACTTTTGGATTTTTTCTTTCCAGTATCTTTTTTCTGCATCCCTTCCATAAGGCTAAGCATACTGAGCATCTGAGATATGGACTCTATACTATCTTGGCGTTTATCTGACAAATATGGTTTTATAGATTTTAGCATTGCAACTCTTTTGTCATCTTTTCTTCCAGACAAAAGTTTCTTTTTCATTAATTCCATTATGATCTTCTCATCAAATCCTGAAAAAGGGTTAAAGGATTCTTCTTCCTCTTCGTCATCATCATCTTCTTCATCTTCTTCTACTTCTTCAACAGTATCTTTTTCCCTTCTGAAATCTTCTCTTGGGGCATCATTTACTTTTTTTTTTCATCGTCCATGTTGTTAAAAAGCATAGACATGAGTTGATTCTTCAAGCCATCCATGTCATCATTTTTCAACATATTTACCAACTTGTCATTCGTTCCATCTACTGATTCAGTAGTGCTAAGCTTTCTTATTATTTCTTCCTTTAGTCCGTCCACATCACCGCTATTTATTTTTTCCTTCACAGACGGATCAAGATTGATATTTTTATTGTTGTTGATTTCGCTCATAATTTTATTTTTTATGTCATCTTGACTCATATCCTTCACTTCTACTGGAATCTGATCTACTAAGTTTTTTCTTTGATTAAATCCTTGTCTTTGATTATCATATCTTCTAGCACTCATATTCTCTTCCTCCTTACCCATTATAATATATTGTATGCAGCGACTTCCCAATTGTTTTCTATTATTTTATTTTTATATAAATATAGGCAGAAGTTTCTGCTTTGCAGATATCATGTCTGCCTTTGCATAAACTCTGCCTATTAAGGGGAGTATCTTTAGAATCCGAAGGTACTGCCAAATCCGCCAAAAGCGATAACTGCAAGTATTATTATAAAGAAGAAGTTATTTTCTCTACCTGAAGTTGAGTCTGAAGCAAGAAGTATGAAAAGTAACAATAATAATAAGAAGTTATTGTCGCAACCACATAACTTGCTTATTGGATTTTCACATCCACAATTTCCCATTACCTACACCTCCATATATTATTTTGCTCAACAAGTACTTATTAGCAGCAGCGATCATTGTTGTTGCAGCAGCAGAAGAAGACTATAGCAAGTATGATCCATATCCAGTTATTATCATCTCTGTCACAGCCACAATTGTTACCACCAAAATTACCAAAGCCACCTATACCACCATTGCAGAAGAAAAGAAGTGCCAGAATTATCCATATCCAACTATTGTCATTGCCAAAGCATCCTGTATTGCAGTTATTTCCCATATTTACACCTCCACTAAATTTAAATTTTTTTTGATTTGATATAAAACTATTTAGTCCCTAGTCCAAAGACATTCATTCCACCTAATCCAATTACTGCAAGAATTATAATAAAGAAAAAGTTATTTTCTTTACATTTTGTTACGTCTGATGCCAGTAAGATGAATAGCAAAACAAGCAGTAAAAAGTTGTTATCACAACATCCTAACCAGTCCCCCATAGTTGCACCTCCTTTCAATAATCACCCAGTATATCCGAGGAAACCTACCCCAGGAAACCCAGCTCACCATTGGCACCAAAGGCTAGCATTGCCATAAGTATGATGAAAAGTAAATTACTGTTATTGCAGTCACTAGCAATCAGTATTAAAAGTAATACTATCAATAGGAAAAGATTGTTGCTTTTATTGATCACATTATCACCTTCCGCCCTTTAGTGGTTGTTTAACCTTCCCACTTTTATATTATGTTTTACTTGAAATTTGGTTACAGTAAATACATAGCAGTGAAAAAGTTTTTTAAAACAGGTATACTATTGTGGGCTGAGTTATATGGTATAATATGTTAGAAGAGGAGTTGTTGTGTATGTCAAAAAAAACATGGAAGGCAGGAACCATGCTTTATCCAGTTCCAGCAGTAATGGTATCCTGTGGCTTGCTTGACGGAGAAAAAAATATTGTTACCATAGCTTGGACTGGGATAATCTGCTCTGATCCACCAATGCTTTATATTTCTATCAGGCCTGAACGATATTCCTATGATATAATAAAAAAATCTGGAGAATTCGTTGTGAATATACCTAATAAAAAACTAGCATTTGCTACGGATTTTTGTGGAGTGAAGTCAGGTAGGGATATAGATAAGTTCCAGCATTTGAATCTTCATGCTGTAGAATCAAATGAAATAAAGGCTCCCTATATAGATGAATGCCCAATAAATATTGAATGTAAAGTAAAAGAAATAGTAAGTTTAGGAAGTCATGATATGTTCATCAGCGAGATTTGTTGTGTAAATGTAGATGAAAGTCTTTTAGATGAAAAGGATAAGCTGCATTTGGATAAGGCTGATCTGATATGCTACAGTCATGGGGAATATTGGACTTTAAAAGAGTCTATAGGTCATTTTGGATATTCTATAAGAAAAAAAGAAGTGATACAGCGAGAACGAAAAAAGTAGAAGCCGTGGGCTTCTACTTTTTTCATTAATTTAAATTAAGTTTTTCTTTTTTAACTTTAATTCTTTGATAGAATAGACCTCCTGCTATGACAGCTATGCCGATAATATCTGTTGCAGCTCCTGGATCTATCAGCATAAGTCCACCTAATAAAAACATGATTCTAAATAAAGGATTTACCTTAGTAAATATGTAGCCTTGCATGGCAATAGCTACCCCAAACATTCCTATTACCGAAGTTATTGCTATCTGAATAATTTGTGCTGTTGTTGTATTTATCAATAGCAGTGCCGGATTTAGCACAAACATATACGGTATAATAAAGGCGGCAATCGCAAGCTTACTGGCATTTATCCCTGTTTTTAGCGGATCACCCTTTGCTATAGCTGAGCCTGCAAAAGCTGCTAATGCAACAGGTGGTGTTATATCTGCTATAATTCCGAAATAGAAAGTAAACATATGTGCTGCTAATGTTGGTATTCCTAACTTTATTAAGGCTGGTGCTGCTATTGTTGATGTTATAATGTAATTCGCAGTTGTAGGCGCACCCATACCTAATATCAAGGATGAAATCATCGTAAAGAAAAGAGTTAACATAAGATTTCCACCTGCTAACGCCACAAGTCCATTACCCATTTTCAAGCCTAGTCCAGTTAATGTTACTGTACCAACTATTATTCCTGCAGCGGCACAGGCTATGGCCACTCCTAATGCGCTTCTGGCCCCTTGTTCAAGAGCTTCAAGCAGCATCTTTGTATTTAATCTTGTTTCTTTTCTAATAGCTCCAGCTAATATTGATATTAATATTCCATATAAAGCGGCTTTAATCGGTGTAGCACCATTCATAAGAAAATATATGATAGCAAATATAGGCAGAAATAAATAGCCTCTTTCTATCATTACTTTCTTAAATTTGGGAAGTTCTTCTTTCCTCAATCCTTTAAGCCCTGTTTTTCTGGCCTCTAAGTCAACCATTATCCATATACCCGTGAAATATAAAAGTGCTGGTATTACCGCAGCTTTTGCAATACTCATATAAGGCATTCCGATAAATTCAGCCATTAAAAATGCAGCTGCGCCCATTATGGGCGGCATAATCTGTCCTCCAGTGGATGCTGCGGCTTCAACTGCTCCAGCAAACTCTGGCTTATATCCAAGACTTTTCATAAGAGGTATTGTGAAGCTTCCTGTTCCAACGGTGTTAGCAACAGAGCTTCCTGATATCGTTCCAGTCAAAGCGCTGCTGAGTACTGAAACCTTCGCAGGACCTCCTACGGCAGATCCCGCTATAGAATTAGCAAAGTCAATAAAAAACTTTCCTATGCCTGTTTTGTCTAAAAATGCACCAAACAAAATAAATAAGAATATAAAGGTGGAAGAAACGCCAAGAGGTAATCCTAATATACCTTCCGTCGTGTAATACATATGGCTAACTATTCTTGATAATGAATAACCCCTATGATTAAAAAATCCCGGCAGATATGCCCCAAACTTAGCATACAATAAGAAAGTGCTTGCTATTATGACTATAGGCATACCAACAACTCTTCTAGTGGCTTCCAGCACTAATAGGACTGCAATACAAGCTACTATAATATCAAATGTATTTTGACTTCCAGCTCTGAATATAAGGCTTTTATAGTTAAAAGTAATATAAAGCCCAACGAATAATCCTAAACCGGTTAAACAAAGATCAAACCAGTGAATTTTTCTTTTATCCATCTTTTGACTTAATGGATATAATAGAAATGCAAGCACAAAAGCAAAGGTTAAATGTATAGATCTTTGCAATTGTGCAGGCAATACACCCATTATTGCAGTATATAATTGAAAAACAGAAAATAGTATTGCGATAATAGAAACTATTTTTAGCGGCATTCCAGATAATCTTCTAAAAGCTGATTCTTTGTCGTATTTAGCCATAATCTCATTTATATCAATTTCTTTTACTTCTTCTTTTAATAGATTTTCTTCATTCATAGACCCACCACCTTAATTAAATTATATATAGATACTCTTTTAATTTCAAATTTAAGATTATTACCTGGATTTGTAAATCGTGACAAATTATATTCACCATCATCGAAAATCACCTTATGATTTGCTACCGTGCCTACAAATATAGCGAAATCCTCCAGAACAATATTCAAATTGTCTATTGTAACCATTCCATCGGTTATTGTTACATGCTGCTGGGGATTATATTCCGGCATTCCAGCTCCATATGAATAAAAAGAAGTCTTATAAATAACAAACTTATCATCAACTATCTTATAATATTCATAAACAGGTACTTTATTTACAGAATGTATAAACGATGTATGAAAGCTCTGGGTATGCTTTATGCTTCTTAAACACACTAGTTTTCCAACTTTAATATCTGTAATTGTAAACATATTAATAATGGGCAGGTAACAAAATATTATAATCAAAAAAGCAATAGCAGTGATTGTAACTATTTTTTTATTATATTTCATATTAAATAAAATACCGGACCGGGAAATCCAGTCCGGTATTCCTTTCTAAATTAGTTCATCAATCCTTTTTCTTTAAAGTATTTTATCGCTCCTGGATGGAAAGGTATTGAAATACCTTTTACAGCCTTTTCAATTGAAAGCTCTTTGCCTTTTGAATGAGCTTGCCCTAATTCTTCTTGGTTTTCAAATAATGCTTTTGTCAAATTATAAACTACTTCTTCTGAAAGCTGTGAGTTTGTAGCTAATATAGCATTTACTGCAACAGTCTTAACATCTGTAGTTTGCCCGTTATATGTATTGGCTGGTATAGTAAATTCAGTGAAGAAAGGATATTTTGCCATTAATGTCTTTATTGCATCATCTGAAAGTGAAACCAAACGTACTTTATTTTGAGCTGAGATATCTTGAATAGCAGCATTTGGAATACCAGATGTAACAAAGAACCCATCGATATGCTTATCTTTTAGTGAGTCTGCTGATTCAGCAAAAGATAAAAAACTGGTTGTTAAATCGTTATATGTCATTCCTGCGGCTTCAAAAATTTGTCTAGCATTTGCTTCAACACCACTTCCAGGTGCTCCAACGGATATTTTCTTTCCTTTTAGGTCTACGACATTATCTACAACACTATCTTCTGTTGCTACAATCTGAATTACTTCAGGATATAGTGTTGCAATACCCCTTAAATTATCTATTTTAGCATCTTTGAATGCTTCTACGCCATTGTATGCATAGTCAATCATATCATTTTGCAGTATTGCTAATTCTGCTTCATTCTTACCAAGAAGCTTGCAGTTTTCTACGGATGCACCTGTAGCTTGAGCTGTAACATTCATGTTTTCTACCTTAGCATTAAATATCTGAGCCATAGATCCACCAAAAGGATAATAAGTGCCAGATGTACCTCCAGTTGCTAAAATCAAGTTAGTCTTTTGTGGCGCACAGCCCACAAGTGCCAGTGAACATACCAATACTAGAATTAGAAATAATGATAAATACCTTTTCATGATACCCCTCCTTTTAATAATTAAAAAAAGGATAAACTATGGATAACAAATAATAACAAAAAGCCACTAAAAGCTATTTTAATTTGATTGAAAGTTTTAAATATTGCAGCCTAGTCATTATATTCCGTCAAAACGATCAATCTTTTTATAAAAGTTTTTAAATTAACCTTACCAGCCGTTTTATTTTTCCCTCTGATAAAGTCCATTTCATTTTTTATTTCACTATAATCAAAAAGAGATGAGCTATATAGAATAAATTTTTCATTTGAGTAATCCTCTATCCCCATAGAAGCTATATTTTTCATCGCTTTTGAAATGGTTCGCCTTATTCTCATCTCTATCGTCTTAATATCTAAATTTGAAATACTCCCATCTTTATTATAGTTTTGACTAATGATTTTTAGCATATCATTGATCTGCATACTTTCTATATTGTCCTTCATGTTCTTATCTTCTGTTATGATCATGCAAAGATTCACAATATCCTTGCCGCCTAGTTCTCCTAGTATTCCTAAATCTATAAATATTTGCTGAAGTGTTTTCTTTATGGTATCAATATTATTTGTTATATTTATCCTCGGATGTCTCATCAAAGAAGCAGTATTTTCTATAGTTTCAAAGGTTTTTCTCAAGGTTATGTATTCTTTTACTTTTTTTATTACATTTACAACTTCTATAATATTGATTGGTTTATTTATGAAAAATTCAATCCCACTTTCATAAGCTTTTTCCACCATATCTTTTGAAGTTACTTGAGATATCATGATGAAAACAGTATTCATATTTAAAGCTTTTAATTTTGATACGATGGTAATCCCATCTTGAAGCGGCAACAGTAAATCTACAATAACAATATCCGGCCTATTCTTTATGATGAGCTGCTCTCCTGTTATGCCGTTTTCTGCTTCAGCTACTACAAACCCCAGGTTATACTGTTCAATGATTCGAGTAATAACACTTCTTACGCTGATATCATCATCTACTATAATGAAAGTATTCAAATTATCAACTCCTTATCGCAGTTTAAGGATATCAAAGGTATTTTCAGTTTAAATTTCGCACCCATCCCCTCCACATATTGCAAAGCTATTTCACCTTTCAAGTGTTCAACCAATATTTTTACATGAGTAAGCCCTAATCCTGTAGAAACAAAACCAGTGTTTGGATTATACTTTGTTGTAAAGCCTGGTTCAAAAATAATTTTAAAATCCTTCGCTAAAATACCTTTACCATTATCACTGACTTCAAAAATGATATAGTCTCCTTCCAGAAAGCTATAAACTCTTATATAAGATTGAATATTTACAGTGGCTTCTATGGAGTTCTGAATTAGATTGTTAAGAATGGATATGATAAGATAATACTCACAGGTTCTAATTTGGCTTTTAGACTCAAAAATGAGATCTACCTCTAGATTTTGAGATTCAACATATTTTTCATATATACTTTGAATCGTTTCAAATA
>JAUQXG010000278.1 GCA_030834765.1 Lutispora sp. | reverse complement strand
CTGATTTTCGAAACCATTGATGATGATATATTAAGTTTCTTCGCTAATTCTTACAATTGCTTTTGCATGAGAAAGGGAATATTTCAAGCCTGACCCCTAATATTTTACTCTCTCCATAAAATGAACACTTGGAGTTGGAATTTTATCCCTTATAATAGTTTTATTGCAAATTATATAGTAAAATAAATATTATTAAATAAAAATTCAGGTGGTTTATCTAGCAATGTAAAGGAGGATAAATGTGAGTAAATTCATAACTATTACTGCATTAATGTCTGTTTTATTTTTATTTACTTCCTGCAGCAGCACCGTTACAGAAGAGACACTGGTTAGGAATACGTATGCAATCAAGGTTAGCTATAGTCCTGAGACTAGGATTATGAATGGTAGCGAGAATGTTGCCTACATTAATGATAAACAAATGGATAAACTATACTTTCATTTATATCCTAATCAATATAGGGATAAAATCACCTCTATGGAATATAACAGTTTTGAAGGTTCTTATCCAAAGGGCTTTAATGAAGGATATATTGAAATATCAGATGTTATGATTGAGGGCCAGAAGGGAATATATAAAATTGATAAGATGATGCTTGAAATAGAAATACCGAAAAATCTAAAAGAAAATAATAATCTGAATATAGAGATTACCTTTAAAAGTCTCCTTCCAGAAGCTAAAACTAGATTTGGTATTTTTGAAGGTTTGACACACAGCTCATACTGGTACCCTATTCTAGCTGTCAATGATGCTTCCAAGGGGTGGGACAAAGCAGGTTTTTACAAAATAGGAGAATCGAGCAATAGTGAGGTAGCCGATTATAATGTACAAATTACACTGCCAAAGAATCAAGTTATTATTGCTACAGGAGAAAAGTTAAAAGAAAAAAATTTACTTAATGGCAATAAAACTGTTATATTCAAAGAAAGTAATATAAGAGACTTTTCTTGGTTTTCAAGCAGTGATTTTAAAGTTAAGGATAAAAACAATGGCAAGTTATCTCTGAAATACTATTATACCAATGAGAAAACAGATACTCCAGATGAAGTTTTAGATAGGGCAGAATCAATATTCGACTTTTACAATACAAACTTTGGGGAATATCCATATAAACAATTCAGCATTATCAAAACAAAAGTAGCAACAAGCGAATTTCCAGAAATTATAACCATAACAAATGATAATTTAAGCAGTGAAACTTTAATGAGATCGGCCTTAGGGCATGAAATATCCCATCAATGGTGGTATCTAGCAGTAGGGAATAATCAAAGGGAGGAGCCTTGGCTAGACGAAGCATTTGCTTCCTATAGTTTACATCTATATAATAGCAGCTTATTCGGAAACCTCTCGACACAGTTAGACATGGTTGAGCGGATACCTGAACAGAAGTATAGTCTGCCGGTTGACTCGCCTGTTTATAAATTTGATAAAATGAGCGAATATGGCGATATGGTTTATAATTTAGGAACCTTGGTCCTTTATGATTTAAATAATAGAATGGGCAACGATTTATTTTACAAAATACTGAAGACGTATTATGATAGCTACAAGTTTAAGAATGCCACAGTTAGCGACTTTATTGGCATAGTTAAACAAGTCGCAGGCAAAGAAAACGCAGATTGGCTGCAAATCCAGCTTACCACAATTGAGCATCAAGCAATGTCAAAAGATGAAAAAGTTAAAATTCAAAGCAGTATAATAAATAATGAACAAAGTAAGCTTAATAATGGAGAGTTATTTACAATTAATGGGATATCATTTGGTGAGAAATATTTATATCAACCAATAAGATTCAAAAATCCAGAAGAGATGAAATCTTATGAAACTTTTATGCCCATATTAAAAATTCCCAATATAAATGGCTTGAATTTGAACTTAATAGAAATGACACCTGAACAAAAGTATCTAAAGAGAATTGGTTCTGGAAAATATATCAAACAGAAATACGACATAATGCAGTATAAGGATGTAGCAGGGTATGTTTATGTATATGGCGAGCAACGTGTCAATAAACAATTTTTAATGATTTTCGTTTTTCCATTTCTCACCTCAAACCCAGGGTACACTGTTTATGATCTTGTTGCAACCAGCGGTATTTTAGATAAAGATAGTGATGTTTATTATTTCTCTAATGATAAAGGAAACCACACAGCATATAATTTAGACTACAAAGGCAATAAATTCGGTGTATATATTTTTACGAATATTAAGGGAGATAAGGAAAGAATTCTAGAGATTACTAAAGAAATCAATGGTCATTTAAGCAATTAGCTATTAAAAATGCAGCAAGTAGGGCAAATGGGGTCAGGCTTGAAATATTCCCTTTCGCATGCAAAGTGTCAGGTGTCAGTAGAGAGGAATTCATAAGAAGAACTAAGATACAAAAATATTCATATGTAAGAAAAGCAATTGTAAGAATTAGTGAACAATAAGGTAGTTTCACCAATGCTGAGCTGACGAAGAAACTTAATATACTCTCATCAATGGTTTCAAAAATCAGAAGCGGAGAAAATAAAGGCACTATGGTTGTTGATGAAATCATAGAGATGGCCGCAGAAAAGGGAATATTTCAAGCCTGACCCCAATATTTTCACCTAATACCTACGATATAATATTTCAGTACAGAGGTGATGTGAATGTTTAAGATAGGCGAATTTTCCAAACTGACACAAGTATCAATCCGTATGCTCCGATATTATGATGAAACAGGTTTAT
>JAUQXG010000277.1 GCA_030834765.1 Lutispora sp. | reverse complement strand
GTTTATTAATGGATAGGGGTGTTCTTTGATTATTTCGATTGACTTAGCCATAAGTTTCTCAATATCCTTTAAATATGGCCTTTCCTGATTATCACAAAAAGAAAATGCTGTTCCCCCTAAGCCAGCCCTTCCGGTACGTCCAATTCGATGCACATAAGTTTCTGGTATATTCGGTAAGTCAAAATTAATTACATGTGACAATTCATCCACATCAATACCTCTTGCTGCTACATCTGTTGCAACTAGAACTCTGATTTCTTTATTTTTAAAACCATTTAAAGCCGCTTGCCTGACATTTTGTGATTTATCTCCATGAATAGCCCGAGATTTTATCCCTGCTTTTTCAAGAGCCTTGTTTACTTTATCTGCTCTTCGCTTTGTTCGTGTAAATACTAAAGCAGAAATAATGGACTTTCTTTTCAGCAAGTGAATCAAAAGTGGGATCTTGTCTGTTTCATCAACAAAATATACTGCTTGCTTAATACTCTTTGAAGGATCTGTATTATGTTTCACCTCTATCTTAACTGGATTTATCAAAATAGAGCTTACAAGCTGTGAGACTTCTTGTGGCATGGTGGCAGAAAATAGCATGTTTTGCCTTTTTCCAGGCATCTGCGCTATGATTCTTTTCACATCCTGAACCATCCCCATATCCAACATACGATCTGCCTCATCAAGCACAAACATTTCTACATTATGTATGCTAATATATCCCTGGTTAATTAAATCAAGCAATCTTCCTGGCGTTGCAACCAGAATATCAACTCCTGCTCTCAACGCATCTGTTTGAGGTCTCTGAGATACTCCACCGAAGACTACTGTAGTCTTCAGTCTTAAATATTGCCCATAGGCTTCAAAGCTTTCTCCAATCTGAATAGCTAGTTCACGGGTAGGCGCTAATATTAATGCCCTTATGTGGCGAGTATCTCTTTTTACCGTTCTTTCACTAGAAAGGATTTGCAATATGGGAATAGCAAAAGCAGCTGTCTTACCCGTTCCTGTCTGTGCACACCCAAGCAAATCCCTTCCCGCAAGTATAGATGGAATGGCTTTTTCCTGTATAGGAGTAGGATGATCATATTTTTCAGTTTTTAGCGCCTTCTGAATAGGCATAATCAAGTTTAAATCTTCAAATAACAATTTTAATCTCCTTATATGGGTATAAGTTACCCCCAATTTGTCTAAATAAATTTAGTATATCCCAGTTATCTCATGCATGTAAGCATATCATGCAAAGCAAAGTTTATTGTCAAGGTTTAGTATACCACACTTACCTATACTATAGTTTCTCATAAAGTAATTATGAGGTATTTTAGCACTTTAAATAGTATTTTCCCCCTATAGGACAGTTTTGATTCAGCACTTTGCAAGGTGCGCTCTTCATTTTATTTTATATCTTAAGAATTTACCCTCCTGTTGTCTATCACAGGAGAGAATCGTTTAAAAGCCCACTAGTTTTTTTTAACTAATGGGCTTTTCATATAATCTTAGTCTGTTTTCACAGTCCCTATTTTAAATTTTCTGCGGCATGTTTGCCAGCTATTCGTCCGCTGGTTAGTGCAAATTGAACCGCACTGCCAGACATATAAACTTGATTGTATAATGCTTTGTTTGCACATTCTCCGCCTGCATATAGATTGTTAATGACAGAACCATCTGCTCGCAATACACGATAGTTTTCATCGGTCTTTACACCAGCAAATGTTCCCATAGTTTTAGGGTAAAACTTGATTGCATAATATGGAGCCTTCTCAACAGATAATTGATACTCCTTGTTCTTGCCCATTGCATCTTTGCCTGCTTTTACTCCCTTGTTAAAGGTATCCATTGTTTTAGTAAATGTATCCGCAGGCACACTCATTGCTTTTCCCAACGCATCAAAGGTATCTGCTTTTACTACTTCACCAGTAGATATGGCTGCTTCAAGAGATTCTATGATTTTTGCGTTTGCCTCAATTGAATCAAGAATCAGCCAGGTAGCATCTTGTTCTATCAGTTTATTTGTTGCAATTGCATAATGCATTTCCTCATTAGCAAAACGTTCCCCTTTTCCATTGACATAGACTCTAGTCCAATCCATAGCCAATGAAGCTGTACCATCAATCTTACTAGCAATGCCTACACCTATGACCCATGGATCTTCATACAGGGCCGCTCCTGATTTTTCTGCCATTAAGATTCCGTCACCAGTGCTGCCAACAGAGGCTGCACTTAATTCAGATGTTCCAGCCGCTTTAGGAATAAATCTTTTTAAAAGCTCCTCACTCTTCGCATATCCTCCAGCAGCCAAGATTACTTTTTTTGCATGAATGGTTACTTTACCCTCTTTGCTTTCTGCCACAACACCTGTTACATTGCCTTTATCATCCATAAGCAATTCCGTTGCCGGAGTTTCAAGCATAATTTTGATTCCTTTGCTCACAGCAAACTTTTCAATATTCTGTATTAATGCAGTTCCACCTTTTGTATTTCCATCGGCTTTGGCAAAATGGATTCGTTTTACTGGGTCCAGTCCAAAGCCTGTTATACTTCCGTATTCGTGTCCAATATAATCCACTAACCATTCTGTTGTGATAACTGCTTCATCCATATATTTATCTACTCGACTATAGTCTGGATAAATACTGCTTGGATTACTTGTAGCCTGGCGTTCTTTCCAAAGCTTCATCCAGGATGCTTTTGTATCTTTAATCCCTTCTGCTTCTTGGAACTTGGTACCTGTAGCTGAAATTCCGCCACCTGATAGGGCAGTAGATCCCCCCACTGTTGCCAGCTTTTCTAATACAATAACATCAGCACCATTTTCATTGGCTGAAACAGCAGCAGCCAATCCAGTACCGCCGGCACCAATCACTACTACATCCGTTGTTAATTCTGTTTCAGTTTTAGCTGTATTATCTGAAGCTTTCTTAACTTTAAGGGCAGCCACATCTCCACCAGCTTGTTTCACACAATCCTCTATAGCCTCAAGAATCGCATTAGAAGTATTACTAGCTCCGGCTACTACATCTACTGCTAGAGTTTGTCCATCCACAACTGCTTGAGCGATACGTTGAATGGGCGCATCACTAAGTCCTCCAGATTCCCCATGTTCCAAAATTTTTACAGATACAATGGCTGTATCATCAAACTTTACTTCTACTTTTACATCCCCATTGTTTCCTTTTGCAGATGCTGTGTAGGTACCTGCTTTGTAGATAGCTTTTGATTCACTTGAAGTAGTTTGTGAGCAAGCAACTAAGCCAAACATCATAGTAAGACATAATAGTAAGCTTAGCACCTTTATTCCTTTTGATTTCATACTATTCCTCCTCATTTTTTTATATTATAGTGTAGAATCTTCATTACACTATGTGGATTAGCAACGACTTTAAGTTTGTTAAATAACTAACTTATAATTGAATTTTAACTTCTAGGGTCATGCCCATGTCAAGGCTTTATTGTTATCCTTTTAACACAAAAAAACATGAAAACCTTGGGTGCACCCCATGTTTCCATGTTTTTTGTGTTGCTATTTTTAGCTCTAGCTTTCCATATTAGATAGTCCCTTTCTTCCCAGCATAAGCTGCTTGATAAAGTTCCATCCCCTTGATATCCATGTTATATGGATTATCTTCAAAAACTGGTCCAATATCTATAAGCTCTACTTCTGTAAGATAAGAATCCGCCAATTTCTTCAGCATTTTTTCTTTGTTAAAATAATCCTTTATCTCTTTTTCTGTTTTAAAATTATCCTTTGAATTTGGTCCAAAGTAAGAAATCGAAGCAGTATAAAGACCGTCTTGCTTTAATAGTGGCAATACCTTTTCTGGCAAAAACTCACTGGTTTCTTGAGCATAGTTTTTTGTCATCCCAAAATCAATCATAATATCAATGGACGAATTTATAATGGGCAATCTATGAAAGTCACAACATAAAAATATAAAGTTCTTATGCTCATAATACATTTCCAGGTCTTTTTTCAGCTGCATCATTCGATCTTTATCATAATCGATCAAAATGTAGGTAGCATCATGAGGAAGATATTTTATATATTGCAACAGAAAAAAACCTACACAATTATCCAGTTCCATAATGTATTTTGGCTCTTTATGATATTTATTAATATATCCAATTAGTGAAGCCATTCCTTTATATAGAAAGTTAATGTAATTATATGAAGATTTTTCTAGGTACTCTTCTTTCGTCGGCATTTTCTTTCCATTTTGCATCTTTGTTCGTACAGCTATTTCATCTATATAAACTCCATTTTTAATAATCGCTTCATAACCACATTCACATTGTATATTTGCAGCGATGATCATATTTTTTTCTATGGTTCCATTAGAAACATTTAAGGAATGCTGACACAGCGGACATACTAATATGCCTATTGAGTTCATAGGAAAACCTAGTTTTTTGCACTCTTTTAACTCTTCTGCTCTAATCTTGTGAATCTTATCCTTTAAAAAATCATTCATTTTATCGTATTTAAGAAGTTCATTTGTTACCTCATTCTTTTTCTCTTCTAAAAATGACAAATATAGATTTCGAAACACATCTGTATTGCTGCCACTTAACCGTTGGAACGTTAGGACTTTTTGAATCTCAGCCAAAGAAAAATCCAACTGCTTCAGCTCCATGATTTTATCAAGATCTTTGCCATCTGCTTCGTTAAACTTATATTGTCCGCCATTTTTTTCAGCAACAAGCAATCCCATATCTAAATAATGTCTAATTGCATCTTGTGTAATATCATGCTTTTGAGCAAATTCACCAATTCTCATTTTCCTCTCCTTCCTACTTTGTATTTTCACAAATATATGATTATCCTTCAACTTCTCCTCTTGTTTCAAATACTATCATGATAATATCTTAACATAAACTTAGGGCAAAATCTAATAATGGGTGTAAAAGGAGTTATATTGAACTTTCAAGATCTTTTAAGATAGTTACGTGGTGCTTAATATATAAATATGTATTCAAAAATACAGAAAAACAAGGTAAGCTTAGTAATCTGAATCTTACTAAGCTTCACTTGCTTTAGCAATCTTATTATATTTAGGTGCTATTGCATATCATTAGGACATCAATTTATAGATCATAGTAGAGTGCAAACTCTGCGGGGTGGGGAATCATACTTATTTTTTTACATTCTTTTTCATATTTCTGTTTGATCCAGGTTTTGATAAGCTGCTCATTGAATACGCTACCTTTTAAAAGAAATTCATGGTCGGATTGCAGGGCATCTAATGCTTCCTCAAGATTCTTTGGTAATCCTTTTATTTTTTTCTTATCCTCGTCAGACAGGTCAAATATATTCTTATCATAGGGTCCAAAGCCTTCTTTTGTCGGATCAATTTTGTTTTCTATACCATCTAGACAAGCCATTAGCATAGCAGAATATGCTAAGTAAGGATTGCAGGTAGCATCGGAAGATCTAAATTCGAAACGCTTATTTTCAGGCTTATTGGCATAACCAGGGATTCTTATAACAGCACTTCTATTGGAAAGAGCAAAACATATGCTGACAGGTGCCTCATAGCCTGGTACCAGCCGCTTATATGAATTGGTGCTTGGATTTGTAAAGGCCAGCAATGATGCTGCATGCTTTAGCAAGCCGCCTATAGAGTATAGAGCAGTCTGGCTTAACCCAGCGTAACCATCTTTATCATAAAATAAGGATTTTCCATCCTTGCGAAGTATCATATGAACATGCATCCCATTGCCTGCCTCGCCAAGCATGGGCTTTGGCATAAATGTGACAGTCTTTCCTGTTTGCACTGCAAGATTCTTCAATATATATTTCACCAGATAGGTTTTATCTGCCATATCCTTCATCGGCCCCAGCTCAACCTCTATCTCCACTTGAGCCGGACCTCCCACTTCATGATGATGATACTTTATTGGCATGCCTAATTCTTCTAACATTCTGCAGGCCTGGCTTCTAAAATCATTGGTAGTATCATTGGGAAGTCCAAGATGATATCCTCCCTTGTGAGCTGTTTTATAACCATGCCCATTGGGCTCATTTGTATTCCATTCTGCTTCACCCGAATCAATGGATACCTCCATGTGATTGGGTCTGTTGTCAAAAGAAACACTGTCAAATATGTGGAATTCGAATTCAGGGCCAATTATGTATTCATCAGCAATACCGGTGTCTTTCATATACTTTTCAGCTTTTTCTGCAATATTTCTAGGGTCACCTTCAAACCTTTCAATCCCATTATATACTGTATAAATATCACCTATCATACTCAGTGTCGGAGTTTTACAAAAAGGGTCTACAAAAGCAGTTGTCAAATCTGGAACAAAAACCATGTCGCTTTTTT
>JAUQXG010000025.1 GCA_030834765.1 Lutispora sp. | reverse complement strand
TACATAAAGAGCTTAGGGTATATTGAGGATTTGGATGTTGATATAGATAAGCTTACAGAAAAGAAAAATATAGATACTAGATTAATTTCACTGAAAAAGGACAGCTATCAAAAGCTTAAACTTAATTATGAAAATATTCCTTCTATTGTGTTTAAGCTCACAGTAGAGGATGATAACATAATAGCCATTGTATCTACGCCCATATACTTGATGAATGATGCAGAGAGAATTTTTTTATCCCTAAATTATATGGAAAATCCGCTGCCAAAAGCTTTGAAAGGAAGTGCGAAAGAGTTAATAGCTCAGCTGAAGAGAGAGATACACCAGGATAGAAGAAGTATAGATGAATTTAAAAAGTCCATAAGCTCATATAAAGAAAAATATAGGAATGAGTTAGAAATAGCTTATACAATGCTTATCCTTGAACAAAAGGCAGATAAGGTAAAGCAAGATGTAGCTTTAGGAGAAAACTTATTTTTTCTATTTGGATTCATACCAGAAAGACAGCAAAAATCCATACAAAGTGGAATACAGAATCTTCTAGGAAATAGAACATTGGTTATTACTGAAGTGATATCAAAGGATAGAACAGGTGCCATAGTCCCTACAAAACTTAAAAATCCTAAGATCTTTGCTCCTTTTGAGCAAATGGTGAGAATGTATGGAACTCCTTCCTATCATGAAAAGGATCCTACAATATACTTTGGACTGACTTATATGATGCTTTTTGGCGCGATGTTTGGAGACTTAGGTCAGGGCTTTGTAATATTTTTGACGGGTATTTTATTAAGTAAGTGGAAGGGGCAAGCTTCAGGGGGAGGCATACTAGCAAGACTTGGAATAAGCTCTATGTTTTTTGGTCTTTTGTATGGAAGCTTCTTCGGTTCAGAAGAGATCATTCCAGCATTATTGATTCGCCCTATGGCCAATATCAATACCATGCTTCTAGGTGCTATTGCATTGGGCGTAGTCCTTTTATCCATAAGCTTTGTATATAATCTCTTAAATACCATAGCAACGGGAAATATCGAAGAAGGGGTATTTGGGAAAGATGGAGCTGCTGGATTTGCGCTATTTTTATTAATAATAGTGACCGCCGTAGGAAAGCTATATGGTTTTTATGAAGTATCCTTAAATATAATTGTTCCAATTGCGGTTTTACTTTTACTTCTCACTGTATTCAAAAAGCCCATAGCAAGTAAATTGCTGGGGCATAAGAAACTCTACGATGACAGTCCAGCAGACTACTATATAGAAGCAGGCTTTGGAGTGATAGAAACCATACTTTCTATGGCATCTAATATCATCTCTTTTATAAGAGTAGGAGCATTTGCTCTAAACCATGTAGGTCTTTATATTGCCTTCGCAACGATGGCAAAGATGGTAAATTCCCATGTGGGAGGATTTTTAGTCCTTATCATAGGGAATATAATCATCATAGGTTTAGAAGGACTTATTGTATTTATTCAAAGTTTAAGGCTTGAATATTATGAACTTTTCAGCAAATATTACTCCGGAGAAGGAGTAGAATATAATCCGATGGGAATGGAGGAAGTATAATGAGTATCATATTAAGTGCGGCTATAGCAATCGTTCTATTTACAGTAGGTTTAGGGACTATTCTTTATAAAACAGGGGAAGGTTCTCCAAATAAGGTGAAAAATATATTGAAAGCCAGCATGGCTTCGTATTCTGCATTGATCGTGCTTTTTCTTTTTGTATTAGTACCTAAAATAGTCTTTGCAGCTCCTACCGAGAGTGCAAGTGCTGGAATGGGATTCCTTGCAGCTGGATTATCAACAGGTCTTGCAACCATAGGAGCAGGATATGCAGTTGGTTCTGTGGGATCATCTGCTTTAGGAGCTGTTTCAGAGGACCCTAAAATACTTGGTAAAACTTTGATTTTTGTGGGACTTGCGGAAGGTATTGCAATATATGGTTTGATCATCTCTATTATCATACTTGGACAGATTTAAGAGGAAAGGTTGAAAGGAATTAGAAAAGATATAAAAGGAGGTACCGGGTCCATGCGAGATTTTTCATGGGGATTTGTACAATTTGGAGCATGGACATAATGATGAAGATTTATATTATAAGCGATAGTTTAGATGTGGTCACAGGAATGAGGCTGGCAGGAATAGAAGGTACAATGACACACAACAGAGAAGAGGCGATAAATGGATTGAAAAGTGTCATGAGCAGTAAGGAATACGGACTCATACTTGTTACACAAGGGATTGCTGACGAGATACAGGAAGAAATCAGAGAAATAAAGCTGGAAAAGTCTTTGCCAGTGGTTACGGTCATACCAGATAGAAATAAAGGGATAAAAGAAAACTATATTACGGATTATATAAAACAATCAATTGGCCTTAAAA
>JAUQXG010000276.1 GCA_030834765.1 Lutispora sp. | reverse complement strand
ACGTATTTCTTGATAAATATGACAAAGCACTGGAAGAAATGAAGGACCTTGAAGAAAAAAGGTTAATGCTTCAAAAAATTTTACTAGTGGATGGCGAAGGCGCTATCGAAATTATAAAAGAGGCATATCCAGAAACCTATCTTGAGATAAAAAACATGACAAAAAAAATCGATTCTATTGTAAAGGGCACATTTTATGTGAACGAAAGAGAAATGCATCATAAATAGAAGAGGAGCTGACTACACCAGCTCCTCTTCTATTTATATCAATACTAATCGGTGATAAGTTTTTTTACCTTTCTTGATCAAAACACCATCTTTTTCAAAATCAGTCATCGTAATTTTATGATCAATATCCTCAATCTTCCTATTATTTATCAATACTCCGCCTTGAGAAATCAATCGTCTCCCTTCTCCCTTAGAAGGTACTAGTGATGTCAAAGTCAAAACTTCAATAATATTTATCCCATCATTTAACTGATCCTTTGTTATCTCAGTAGTAGGAACATTGCTAAGATCAGCTCCACCTCCAAATAGTGCTTCTGCTGCTGTTTTAGCCTTCTGCGCCTCTTCTTCACCATGAACAAGCTTAGTCACCTCAAAAGCCAATACTTTTTTAGCTTCATTTATTTTTTCTCCAGGTAAGGCACCAAGGTTCCTTACTTCCTCCATCGGAAGGAAAGTCAATAGGGCCAGGCATCTTTCTACATCCGCATCCGCAACATTTCTCCAGTATTGGTAGAAATCAAAGGGGCTTGTTTTTTCAGGATCTAACCATACGGCCCCTGACTCTGTCTTACCCATTTTCTTGCCTTCGCTTGTAGTCAATAAAGTGAAGGTCATCGCAAATGCATCTACACCTTCTACTCTCCTGATAAGATCAGCTCCAGAAAGAATATTGGACCACTGATCATCTCCGCCTAATTGAAGTTTACATCCATATCGCCTGTATAATTCAAGAAAGTCGTAGGACTGCATCAACATGTAGTTAAATTCTAGGAAGGTAAGTCCTGTTTCAAGTCTGCTCTTGTAGCATTCTGCACTAAGCATCCTATTTACAGAAAAATGCATCCCAATCTCTCTTAAAAATTTCACATAGTTTAGCTCTAAAAGCCAATTCGCATTATTATCCATAATGACTTTATCTTCACTAAAGTCTAAAAACTTCTCGAATTGCACTTTAAACCTTTTAGCATTTTCCTCGATATCTTCTACTGTAAGCATTTTTCTCATATCACTTTTTCCACTTGGATCTCCTACCATTGTAGTTCCCCCACCAAGCAATGCGATTGGTCTATGCCCTGCTCTTTGCATATGAGTCATTACAATTACTTGAAGAAAGTGGCCTACATGTAAGCTATCTGCAGTAGGATCGAATCCTATATAAAAAGTTACAGGTTCCTTTCCTAACAGTTCTCTTAGGGGCTCTTCATGAGAAACTTGCTGTATGAAGCCTCTCTCCTTTAGCACATCAAAGACATTGTACTTAGGTGCATTGGTCATAATAATCTCCTCCTTTATCATTTTGAATACAAAAAAACCACCCATCCCTAAAGGGACGATGGCTCGCGGTACCACCCTTATTTGTGTTTACACTGCTGATCTTTAGCATATAAACACCTCTCAAAAAGTACATTCATACTTTCTCCCCAAAATAACGGTGGAAGCATCCGTCAGAATCTACTCACAAACATCAGAAGCTTGTTTTCAATCAGCAGCTCCAGGGTGTATTTTCATCATAAAACTCTTGTCGATTCGCACCAAAGGAAATAGCTGCTAAGCTTTTTCACACACCGACTCTCTTAAAAGCAGTTTTATTCTACTTTTCCCTATCATCACATTTTATTTATTTTATTATATAATTTACAAAAGGAACTGTCAATATGCTAAATTTTTGAAGGTTTATAGCTTTCCTTATATAATATATGATAGAATTTAGGGAGGTGTTATTTGAAAAAGGCTGTTCCCTTTATCATTTTAATTTTAAGCAGCATAGCTGCAGGCAGGTGTTAAAAATGAAACTTTCTCTTAAAGCTGATATAGCTTTGGTTTTAGTGACTTTCTTCTGGGGAATCGGTTTTCCCATAGTAAAATTTGCACTTGAATCTATCGGTCCTCTATATCAAATAGCCTTTCGATTCTTCATAGCAGGTATTTTACTTTCTATTATATTTTATAAAAAACTGCTTTCCATGGATAAAAGTATATTGAAGCCTGCATTCCTACTTTCTGTGCTATTATATGTAACTTATGTATTTGCAATCGTAGGCATTAAATATACAACCTCTTCAAAAGCATCTTTTTTATGCTGTCTTGCTGTAATTTTTGTACCAATTATAGGCTACATAATAAATAGAACCAAAATTAAATCTAATACATTTATAGGAATCTTAATTTGCTTGGTTGGGCTTTTTCTTATGACATACAGCCCTACAGGTTTTAATTTGAACTCTGGCGATGTTTTATGTTTGCTTGGTTCTATAGCCTTCGCTTTGCAGATCATATTTACAGAAAAATATGTAAAAGACTTCGATACAACATTATTGGCAATACTGCAAATGTATTTCGTTGGATTTATAGGCTTTGCTGTTGCATTTGTTTTTGAATCATTCCCAGTAAACGTTACCTCTAAAAGTCTTTATTCCTTACTTTTTATGGCAATACTTTGCACTGCATTATCTTTTTGGATACAAACTACCTGCCAGAAATTCACATCCTCCACTCATGTTGCGATTATATTTACAACGGAGCCCGTTTTCGGTGCCTTGGCATCATGGCTGCTCCTTGGCGAAAATATAGGAATCAGAGGAATAATAGGCGGAGTCCTTATCATTGGAGCAATGATCATATCAGAGGTGGAAATTCCATTTTTAAAAAGATAGGGTAT
>JAUQXG010000024.1 GCA_030834765.1 Lutispora sp. | reverse complement strand
TTTCTGCAGTTTTGGTTATATAATCAATTGGTTTTAGCATTTTCTTACTTATAATATATCCTATAATAATCGAAGCAATTACACCAATAAAATCAGCTATGCCCATCAATATAAATAAAATCTCCAAAAAATCATACTCATTTTCCATATCCTTCACAACTTGCAAGTAAACTGTTCCATAATCCTTATCATCAATGCTGATGTTTTCATATAATATGCGTTTATCTTTTGATTCTTTTTTTAATATTTTCCCGTAAGGTTCTTTTATTTCAACTTTATAGTTAAACTTATCCGATGAATTGATGACATTTCCATCTTGTTGTATTATCCTTATATGGATATTTTCGTTTGAAGGAATATCAGCAACTATTTCCTTATCGGATAAAGCAGTATGTTCACTTGGGTTTGTAATCTTACTCGTTATTATAGTTTTTATGTCTTCAAGCTGCTTATTACTTTGGCTATAAAGATAGTACTTAAGTCCAGATAAAATTGAAGCATTTAAAATTAAAAGCAGTAGTGAAAACATAAAAGCATATATTATTGTAAGCTTCACTGAAATTTTAGCATTTTTAATAATTTCTAAATTCATCATTAATCACCCTTTATTACGTATCCTACTCCTCTTATAGTAGTAATAAGCTTATCATCAAATCCTTCATCAATTTTGCTTCGTAAATATCTTATAAACACATCTACTACATTAGTGTCCCCTACATAATCATAGCCCCATATATTCTCAATAAGCTGCTCCCTTGAAAGAACTATATTTTTATTCCTAAGAAGCATTTCCAAAATGTCGTATTCTTTTTTTGTAAGTTCAATTTCTTTTCCATTTCTAAATACTTGGTGAGTTCTGTTGTCCATAACAATATCCTTCACTTTAAGTTCCTCAGTCTTATTAATTATAGACTTATCTCTTTCATAAACTCTTATTCTAGCTAAAAGCTCTTCTATTGCAAAAGGCTTGGTAAGATAATCATTTGCTCCCACATCCAAACCTATTACTTTATCGGACACATCACTTTTAGCAGTTAACATTACTATAGGCACTATAGAAAATTGCCTTATTCTTTTACAAACTTCTATTCCATTTAGATTAGGAATCATTATGTCTAAAATAATTAAGTTATAATTATTATTCTCTGCCTTTTTCAGTCCTTCTCTCCCATCGTACGCTGTGTCTACCTTATATCCTTCATGAACTAATTCCATTTCTATAAACATGGACATCTGTTTTTCATCTTCCACTAATAGAATGTTAAAATCCCTCACATTAACACCTCCATAAGAAAATAGTGAGCTGATAGCTCACTACTAAATACTAATATATACTATATTGCTAGTCTTCGCTATGGCTACCTTTCTCTTTATAGTGACCATTTCTATTTTCACCCTTAGATTTTTCATTATTTAATCTTAATATTACACCATTTTTAGAATCCACCTTTACTTTCTGAAGCATATTCTCTTTGTCTTTAATACTAAACTCGTATTTATAAACTGCCTCCTCAAAATTCAATTCTTTTTCTACATTTATAACCTCACCAGGCACCTTACCTAAAGCAATTTGCTGCAGCTGCTCTTGTGTATATTTTAAGTTGCCTTTTGCTTTAGAATATACTACTCCAGCTATTGACCCGCTCACAATTATTACCGCTGCAATA
>JAUQXG010000023.1 GCA_030834765.1 Lutispora sp. | reverse complement strand
TTCTATCCCTACACTGGCTCTTGCTGTGCCAGCAACTGAATCGAAGATCGGAGCAGCTAAGGATACAACTCCTGGACTTGTGCTTTGAGGTGTCTGAGAAGTACTTCCTGAAGTTGTAGTTCCAGAGCCTCCGCTGCCGCTGCCACTCCCTCCACCACTGCCGCTTCCGTCCCCACTATCAGATGAAGTCGTATCAATAATACTTATTTGTATAGTACAACTATTTCCCAATCCAAATTCAAAAGTCAATGAGGCATTTCCTAGAGGTAACCTTGATAGATAGTTCTTTTTTATTATTACTGTATCTGATGATACTGTATAATCATTATCTTTTACTAAAACATTTTGTCCATTCTTAATTGAAGTTAGTCCGCTGCCACTTATTGTAACAGATATATCAGTTTGTGCAGAAAGCTTCTTATTAAAGCTTGCACTCAATGGTGTTATTGAGTTATAAGAATTCGCTGACATATTGCCTGCATAGTCACTGGCTACTACGAACACTGTTGCTGGTTTATTATCTACTGTTAAGCTATTTAAATCAGTCAATTCGAAATCTCCGCCATCTATCGAGACTGCTGTAAGGAGAATTCCACTTCTATCATCGCTTGTAGTCCAACCAATAGTATATTTTCCATTATTCAGTACAATTGTTGGTATGCTTATAGTTGGTGCAACAGTATCAACTTTTACAGGCAATTCATATTTTTGAGAAGCTGCTCCAGTATAATCAATTGTTGTTTCCATTATCATCTTATATTGACCATCAGCAGCCGTTTGCCCATTATCAAGTTTTCCATCCCAGCTAAAAAGATCTACATTTGTGGTGTACCATGCACTACCACCATAAGTACTGTTCTTTCTTATACCTTCTTTATATTCACCATCATATTCAGTATCCTTGTTGTCAAATATATTTCTTACTATAGTACCATTATTGTCGGTTACATATAGCTTAAATCTCTTTGCATTTCTCAATAAAGTAAATATAGTTGAAGCCATATCCTGAGAAGCATCGCCATTAGGTGAAATTGCCACATTATATGGGTCTACATTCTCATCTAGATCCTCGCCAAGTCGATATAACTTATATCCGTTTATATTACCATTATTATCATATTCTGGTATCGGATCATATAATCCAGTATTTCCAGCATAAGAGTCTACATCCCATATTCCTGGATCCACATTTTGAGGCTTATCCCAATCACCATAAAAGCCTACATAAGGAACTATCAAAGCTGGAATATCAGAATTAGCTGATGCAAATTTCACAAAACCTTCTACAAAGCTTTCCCTAGGTAAAGCAGCATCACTTAAATCAATTGTGATTTCTACCTCACTTGTTCCACCTTTCACTACATAAACGCTTTCAGATACTGTATCTGAAACTTCTTTGCTGAATACTTTTATCTTCGCACCAGTGATAGGAGTTGTCTCTAATGCGTTCCAATCATATCCATCATCAGTAAAAATATAATCAGTAAATGCATTTGCATATACACTATAATATACGGTTTCTGGAACTGTCATGTCAGAAAATGCCTTGAGATTAAGGGTAAAGCTTGTAATATCGTCAATCTCTTTTAACGATACTGCAGCCTTTCCATTATTATCTTCAACAATCACAGGTGTTTTTATTGCTTTATCGATCTTCATAAGTCCTGAGCCTTGAAGTCTTGGTGAGTATGGCGTATCATCCTCACTTATAGGATTTATAATAGTATCCGCTGTATTCATCAGCATCTTCTTAGCCAAATAAACTAAGTTTGCATCTTTTGAAATGCCTTTTTCCTTCAAATATTGTGCTACCAATGCAGCAGCTCCCGCAGCATGAGGAGATGACATAGATGTACCACTCATTGATTCATATTTGTCATCATTTACTGTAGAGTAAATATTCCCTCCTGGTGCTGTCAGCTCCGGTTTGAAGTCAAGGTTTGGAGTCAACCCCCATGCACTACCATCCATCATTTGGCCTTTTACAGGATTCTCAACTGTTAATACATTACCTTCAAATTTTAGAGTGACTGATTTTCCTGATTCTACTTTAGCTCTCATATTATTTCCTGCACTATTACCTATAAATACAGCAGGTATATTGAGATCTTCATATGTAGCCATCGATATTAGTCCTTCTCCACCGGAAATATTGTTATATACAACAATTCCTCCTGCTCCAGCATCTTGTACATTTTGTTGTTTTTCTGCAAAGGTAATTGAACCTCTTTCCACAAGAGCTATTTTACCAGCAACTTCATCTGAAATTTCATTTATATTCCCTAGCCCACAATATACAAGCTCAGTCTCATTCATATCAGCTGGATCTAGATTCCCGGCAGACATATATAAAATATCTCCACTTTCTTTGATACTATCAATATAATAATCTAATACAGCTGCTTTAATATGCGTATTTTCTAAAGCAGCAATCTGTATAGTACTCTTTCCTACTCCTGGGCTTCCTACTAATCCAATATCAGGATTCTGAGCCAAAGGATATGGCCAACTGGAGTATACTCCTTTTGTATTGTGCCCTGAGTTACCGGCCGAAACACATACTATTATGCCTTTGTTAACCGCATTATCTATCACTGGTTGAATAGGATCATCAGGTCCAACAAAGCCTGCATTTGAACCCAAGCTCATATTTATAACATCTGCATCTAGCTCTATAGCATGATTTATTCCTGCAATAATGTCATCATCATAGGCATATTCATCTTCATCCGAAAAAACCTTCTCTGCTAATAGTTGCGCTTCTGGTGCAACGCCAAGAATCTGTCCATTAGCAGCCACTGTACCAGCAACATGTACTCCATGTGCACTTGCCATAGGTTTTGACAAATCGGGTATAATGATGTCATCATCATCAGCCCAATCATACCCTGATACTACTTTTGCATTATACCATCTATCTGCAACTGTTGTGCTATTTAATTTAGATTGTATTGTACTTTCTTTATATTTACCTTTGTTAGGGTCTGATAATGTTGAAAGATCTTGATGAGTCCAGTCAATTCCTGTATCAACTATTGCTATCAGCATCCCTTCGCCTTTAAGACCCAAGCCGCCTTCACTAACTGTTTTATTTACAACATCAGCATTCACCATGCCTCGGCTTGTTGCCATATTCTTAGCATACTTTCTGGATATATGTACCTTAGTAACTCCAGGCAGCTTTTTTATCTCTTCAATATCTTTATACTGCACAACCGCGCTGAATCCATTAATCCCCATAAAGAATTGATGCCTTTCCTGAATATCTATCCCCTTACTCTTTATTTGAGACTTCACAGAACCTTGCGAAATGTTCAAGATTTGCACCGAACTTGTATTTCGCATATTTGTGACAGGATTTCCTTTTACTTCAATGATAACTCTGATTTTCTCATCAACTTTGAAGTAAAAATCCGGATTTGTAGAATTTTCATTAACCACAAAATCTTCTTTATTTTTCAGTTTTTTTCCTATATCGGACAATACTTCATTTGTAAACTCCAAAGCCTTTTTATTAGTTTTTACTGCATTTTGTACACCAGATATCCCTGCTTCTTTTTTAATGTTCACTGTATCTTCCAAAGTAACATTTGTTTGGAGTGCATTATTATTGTTTGGCATAGCAAAAACATTGGAAGGAAAAATAAGGGCAATTACCAGAAACAATGTCATTAGCTTTTTAAATTTCAATTGTATAAACCTCCTGTAAAATAATTTATTAAAAAAACATCTTCCACTATCCTCCTTAGTTGTTAATAAAATTATATGGTGTTAAAATGTATATTCTTTGTTAAATTGAAATATCCTTCCATAATTTATACAATTTAAAATTATTTTAATATAATTCCAATAATATAAAATATAGTATTAAATTAATTATTATATTTGAATTGCCATTGCATCATTTTCAATGGTTGATACTTTTGAAATAGATTATAAAATAAAAAGATTGTTGCATAACTAACTATTTATCAGTTGCGCAGCAATCTTTTTAAAATATTGATTATTTTGCTACGATATCAACTTTGCTTTCACTGTGTTTATGGTGAAATGAAAATGTAGCGTACTGGAAGTACAAAAATGTATCGTAAAAATGGAAATTTCATTAAAAGGTAAGCGTAAAATAACGCACACCTACAAAAGGTATGAGTAATATAAGAAAATACACCTCAAAAAGCAATAAGAGGTGTATTTTTTATGAACTACAAGTCAAATAAAGAGCTTTTGCAACAGCACATTACAGCTTTCAAAAGCGGCGGAAAGACACAACCAACATAACACTGGGAGCAACAAATTAATGGTTCAGCTCTTAGATATTAAATTAAAAGGCTTAAGGATAAAGACATATCTGACAGCTCTATAGAATAGATTCAACTCAATATAAATGAAATGTGTTAGGAAAATTTTCTATAGAACATGTATGTGGTGCTTGGAAGATTAAGTTCAGTGTGCATGAAATTGCACTTGCCAAAAATACTTTAAAACTTCTTTAACAAGTTTTATAAAATATCCTTTGTCCTGTTCTTTCTTAAATATATCCTCTTTATTATTTCCTTGAGCTATTGCGTGATATATCCCATCAATGCACTCTATTCTTAAATCATAACTTGTGGTATTTGTAATACAAAAAAGAAAAAAAGAATCGGTTACCCGATTCTTTTTTATTTTTATACTTGTGTTTATCTTATTGCTGCTTCAAAAGTTGCTACTGCTGCTGCTAGAGGTGTCTTTGCTGTTTCTAGCTGTTCAAGAGTAGAAGCTCCATTAGTATTTACTGTAGTTGCTGCAGTTATTGCATTTGTTAATGCAGTTTTAGCTGCTGTAGTTACAGTACCAGCTGTTGGATTAACATCATCTACAGGAGTATTAATAGCTAAATCACTTGCATCAGCTATAGCTGCTCCTAGAGATTCTGCACTAGCTAAAGTACTATAATTAGTAACTAATGATTGTTGTATTACAGTAAGATTATCATATTGTGCTCTTGCAGCATTTTTAGTAGTTACATTTGTTATATTATTTATTAATCCTATAACAACGTCTGCTGCTGCTTGATTATTTTCTTCATGCTCAAATGTGTAAAGTGTTACTAGACCTCTCTTTACAGATACATTAAACAATACTTTGTTTGGTGCTAAAGTATATTGAGCATCATCTGTTCCTGGAGTTATATTTACGAAACCTTTTGATACTGTTTTCAATGTTGCATCTACTTGACCATAAACTACTCTGACAACATCAGTAGCTTTTAGATCAGAATAAGCAATTACTAAATTCTGATTAGTTTGTTCTACTGACAAACCAGATTCAACTGTTCCTGCAAATGTATAGCTCATTCCACCTAATGTTACTACATATGTTTTGTCACTCTGAAGAGTGTCATTAACTAATGATACTGTAAATACATTTGATGTTTTAGCTGTTGCACTCATGTTATTTGCTGTAGTTACAACTACATTAGCTGTTCCTAACTTCAATGTTGCTGGATTAGTTTCTGTTAGATCAACTGGACTTGCATTTACGTCTTCATCTTTATTTCCAAATATCTTTTCATTTAATCTAACTTTGAAAGTTGTTCCATTGATTATTTCTACACCTGTGATGTAGTTGCTTGGTGCTACAAGGTCTGTTCCTTGGAAATCATATGTTTCATCTTTTTCTGTCTTATTTCCTGCAAGGTCTTGAACTTGTGAAGTTATTTTTAAAGTATAATCAAATCTTGATTCAAGTGCTAATTTCTTAGTTAAATCTAACAAAGCTACATTGTCATTATCAAGATCTACTGCTCCTATTATACCTTGGACCTTCTTTTCCTTGCCTGCCAAATCATAGTAAGATATTGTATATGTTCCATAAGTCTTTATATCTTCACTGAATGTAACTTTTACCTTATACCTATTAACTGCTTCTACACTTTCGATATAAGGAATTTCATCGTCTTCCATACTAGCTGTTATTTTTGTTTTTCCAGCTACATCTTCTTCTGTATTATTTATTGATATTCCATGACGACTTGCAAATTGAGTGTTTATATCATTATTGAATGCATCTTTATCTATTGCTACTTTTTTCTTCAAGTACCAAACAGTATCCATTCCTAAATCATCTGAATCATCGTCTACATATGTGTTAGTAACTCCAGCTTTTGGCTCTACTTTTTCTGAGAATGTTAATTTGTATTTTTCAACATTTATTTGTTCCCATGAGAAGTCAATATTTTCTTCTTCACTATTGTCACCCCAGAAAGTTATTCCATCACTATCAACTACTACATTATTTCCAGCTTTATCAGCTACTCCTGTAAAGCTTTTTAATGTATATTCGATATCTTGGAAGTTAGCTGCTCTTGAGAATTCAAGAACTGTATTATCATCATAAACTGCTGAAAGACTTAAATCATTTCCAGCACTAAGTTTTGCTACCGCTGCTGAATTTACATTTATTGCTTCAGTAAAGGTTACTCTCATAACTCTTCTGTTTACTACTGTGATATCTTCCACTTCAGGAGCTTCGATATCGTTTTCAGTAGTTAATCCTACAAATGAAGCAGTTGAATTTAATGTATTACCAGCTAAGTCCATAACGCCTTTTACAGTTACTTTATAAGATTTACCTTCTACTTGCTCATTAACTGTAAGTGTAACCTTATTTAAGTCATCATTTATTTTAGCTTGTATTGGTGTTCCAAGCCCACCATTTATAGAGTAGTTAGCTACATCTTTTGCTGTTACTGGGTCAATATGTTTGTCAAATGTTATTACTGCTTTAGTTCCTGATGTTGAATTTACACTTTTAATTTTTGCAGCATCTAAGCTTGCATTATTGTAGTTTATTGATTTTTCAGCTTTAGTCATTTCATTAGCATACTCATCAGTAACTCCAATGATAGTAAGCTTATAAGTAGTTTTTTCTGCCATATCTGATACTGTTACTATAGCTTTCTTAGTATCATTTTTATATGCAGCATATACAGGAAGAATTTCAACTTTTTCTACTGTGATATCTTTGTTAAATTCATAGTTTGCACTGTTTTCAACAGTTGTGAAGTCTAGTCTTGATGCATCATTGAACTCAACTAAAAGTCTATTTCTGCTTAATACTGTTGTTGTTTTCACTGTAGGACCTGTCTTATCTTGAGTCTTGCCAGTGAATTTTACTGATGCTTCTCTCACTATTTCGTTAGCTAAAACAGAAGTATCTTTTACGCCTTTAACTTTTACAGTGTATGAAGTACCAGCTTTTTGTGCTGATGTAGTAAGTTCTACCCATCTATCTTCCTCTTCAGCAGGATCTTCTACCAATGTAGCTTTTTCTACTGTAAGATTTGCAATAGTATAGTTTTCAACATTTTCTGATGTCTCTTTGTCTAACTCTTCATCAAATTTTACTAATACTCTTGTATATGTCATCGGTTCAGCTTTTACTATCTTTGGAGCTGTCTTGTCGCTCTTTGCGTAGAAGCTCTTTGAAGCTGATTTTAATGTTACGCCATCAACTGACTTAATATTAGTTACTTTTACTGAATAAGTTTTGTTTGATGTAAGTCCGCTTGTAGTAAGAGTTACTTTATTTCTATCAGCATTCAATGATGCTTTTTCTATTGTAACATTAGCTATTGTATAAGTTGCAACATTTGTTGCTGTTGCAAAATCAAGAACTCCGTTAAATTGAAGCTCTACTTTTTCTGTATCGGTTCCTGTAACTTTACCAAGTTCAAGGGCTTCAGTTACTTTTGCCTTACCACCGAAGTTAACTTTTTGATCACCAGCTACTAGCGTATAAGTTTTACCTGATGTTTGAGCTGCTGTTTCAAGAAGAACTTTTTTAGTTCCATCTAATGTAGCTGCTTTTATTTCAAGTCCTTCTACTTTGTAGTTATCAACATTTTCAGCTGCTGCTTTGTCAACAGCTTCTGTGTATTCAACTTCTACTACTGTGTTACCAATAGCTTTAACTGTTTTTATAGTTCCTTCTACTGCTGAACCAATTAATCCAGCTGCTATAGCTTTTTCATTTGTCAAAGTACCAGCTGCTACTAGAGCGTTAACTAGAACTTTTCCGTCTTTGTTTTTAGCTTTTAAAGCTTCGATAGTGATTTTTGCTATATCATTGTTTGTGAAAGTTGTAAGAGCTTGTGGTGCAAGTCCTAATGATTTAGCAAATGTTAAAACATCTGCCCAAGCATAATCACCAACAACTTCAGCTGTTGTTTGCTTATAGCCTAATGCTGTAAGCATTACTTTGTAGTATGATGCTTCATCGATTTTTTGATTAGGCATAAAGTTAACGCCATCACCAATAAATCCTAATTCTGGATGAGCTAGTAAGTATGCTACTGCATTCTTGCCTTCTGCCCAAGCAAAATCTGTCATATCAGCGAAATTCTTATCGCCAACATACGCTAATGCGTCTTTTTCAAGACCCTTAAGTCTTAAAGTCATGATTGCAGCTTGTAATCTTGTAGATTCTCCTGCAAGATATTCTGCTGTTACACCTTGGTCGCTGCCTTGAAGCATGCCTAGTGTTACACAAGCTTGTGCATCTGCACTGATTTCTGCAACCGTTGTTGCTACTGGTGTTGTGTCAGCAAATGCGAATGATATTGATGAAAATACCATCGTAAATGCTAGTACTAATGCAAGTACCTTTTTCACAAAATCGCCTCCTATAATAATTTAATAATTCTTCGGGAGTATGTATGTATCGCAATCCGTCCCCCGATCGGGTTGCTATATAGTTAACTCTAATCGTCTATACGATTGGAGGTACTATCTCAATAATGGATAAATAATGATACTTATGTACTCTATTACACATTATAGCAACATAAACACATAGAGTCAATGTATACCAGTGATATGTAATATAAGTGTAATAATTTTGATCTTGACCCGTAATGCAGGGCACGAGTCTTGGGCAGGGGTGCCAGGCTCCAGGTTCTAGGTTCCAGGTTTTTTTGTATGTATTTCTCTGGAGCTTTGATAGCTTTACTTCACTGCACTAGATTTATTTGATATTACTGCGTTCACTTAAAACCTTTATAAATTTTCCTATCATAGCTCCTATATCATTGCATTTTGCTTCTATCTTTTTTAATTGAGCTTCTGTTATATAATCTACTTCACATGCTATATATAACTGTGTAATCAGTTCTGCTAGTGATCCTTTGCTTATATAGAGAAATCTTATCATTTCTTTGTCTGACCCTCTATCATTGCCTTCAGCAATGTTGCTAGGTACGCTCACTGCAGCTCGTCTTATCTGATCTTTTAATGAGTAATCTTTTGCAAACATACCTTCGGTTGTTAGTTTATATATTTCAACGGCTAGTTCTTTTGATAATTTCCATAGTAATAGTTCCTTAAAGTTTGTTTTACTCATTTCATTATTCCTATGCTTGTTTATTTTGGTTTATGTCCTAAAAGTTGAGGTAGAATTATTATTTCGACGTTGGATTTCTTTCACCTTGTTAATAAATTGTGGATAAATAAAAAAGTTCTGCATCGCTCTTTATACTATGCAGAACTTTTTATTTTGTTAAACTTTCATACTCTTTAGCAGTTATTTTATCTTTTATTATTCAATGCCGCTTTTATAAATTCTCTAAATAGTGGTTGGGGTCTGTTGGGGCGGCTTTTGAATTCTGGGTGGAATTGACAGCCTAGAAACCAAGGGTGGTTTGGCAGCTCTATGATTTCTACCAGTCTTTCGTCTGGGGAGATGCCGCTTAGTATCAGACCTTTTTCTAGCAGTTGATCTCTGTATTGGTTGTTGAATTCATATCTATGTCTATGTCTTTCGAATATCAGATCGTCTTGATATGCTTCATGGGCTTTTGTTTCCTTGGCTACTTTACATGGATAAAGGCCTAGTCGCATTGTGCCGCCTTTTTCATCTATATCTACTTGCTCTGGCATTAGGCTGATTACTCCATATGGAGTTTCTTCATCTAATTCTGTGCTGTGAGCTTTATCCAGCTTCAATACATTTCTTGCATACTCTATGACCGCTACTTGCATACCTAAGCATATACCGAAGTATGGGATTTTGTTTTCTCTTGCATATTTGCAAGCTAAAATTTTGCCCTCTACTCCTCTTGGACCAAAGCCGCCTGGTACCAGTATTCCATCTACATCGGCTAAGCAGCTTTCTATGTTTTCCTCGTTTATCTTTTCTGATTGTATCCATTTGATTTCTATATCAGCATCATTGGCAATACCGCCATGGTCTAAGGCTTCCACTACCGACAGATAGGCATCATGGAGTTCTACATATTTGCCTACTAATGCGATCTTTACTTTATGTTTTAGGTTTTTGATTGTATGGACTATTTCTTTCCATTCCGTGAGGTCTGGCTCTGCCGCGCATTTTAATCCTAGTTTCTTTATCACTAGCTTATCTAGTCCTTCTTGATGCAGCATGAGGGGTACTTCATATAGATTCTCTGCATCTAGATTTTGAACTACGGAGTCGCCGTCTAGATTGCAAAATAATCCTATTTTATCTTTCATATCTTCTGAAAGGGGCTTTTCTGTTCTACATACAATGATGTCTGGCTGTATGCCTATGCTTCTCAGCTCTTTTACGCTATGCTGTGTTGGTTTTGTTTTTAGCTCTCCTGCTTTTGAAAGATAAGGTACTAGGGTAACATGTATAAACATGACGTTTTCTCTGCCTACCTCGTACTTGATTTGTCTTATGGCTTCCAAAAATGGAAGGCTTTCTATATCGCCTACTGTTCCGCCGATCTCTGTGATCACAACATCAGGGCTGCTTTCTTTGGCTACTCTATAGACTCTTCCTTTGATCTCATTTGTGATATGGGGGATTACTTGAACTGTGCCTCCAAGGTAATCGCCTTTTCTTTCCTTATTGATTACGGACCAATATATCTTTCCTGTCGTTACATTGCTGTTTTTTGTAACATTGATATCTGTAAATCTTTCATAATGTCCAAGATCCAGGTCTGTTTCTCCTCCATCATCTGTTACAAATACTTCTCCGTGCTGATAGGGAGACATGGTGCCTGGATCAATGTTTAGGTATGGGTCTATTTTTTGTATGCTTACTTTTAGTCCACGGTTTTTGAGCAGTCTGCCAAGGGATGCGGCTGTAATTCCTTTGCCAAGGGATGAAACAACGCCCCCGGTGACAAAAATGAATTTGGTTTCCATATGAAGACCTCCTTGAATAAAATTATATTCGGTTATTATAGCATAGAAAGTGGTTTTTATGTAGAAGTTTTTTCTTGTATTAAATGGAGTTGGGCACCAGGCGCCAAGTGCCAGGTACCAGTGTCAAGCTAAGCTTCGAAGCCTAACCTTAATTCTGGAACCTGGAGCCCGGTGCCTGGTGCCCCCATATTACTTCAGCAGTTTTATCATTTCGTCTACTGCTGTTTTTAGTTCTATGTCTACTATGTTTGTTATCTTCGTTTCTTCATATTTTTTTACGATTGCTTTTTGATCTTCTTTTATTATTTTTGTCATTGTCTTATTTAGTAATTTGCCGGATGCTTCTATTGTTGAAGTGTCTAGAATACCGTCTGTTGTTATTTTGTAGCCTAGATCTTGCAGTCTTTGTTGTATGCCGTATACGTCTAAGCCCACTATGCCTTTTGTTAGATCTCTGTCAGCTTTCACATTAGCCAATTCTTCTGGTGCTTGAGGTTTTACTTCTACATCTGGCATTATGCCCTTGCCGTCTATGTGGATTTTATTTCTTGTCAGGTATTCTGCTATTGTCATCTTCACACCATCACCATTTGTTAGGTAGCCCATGGTCTGTACGGTGCCTTTGCCATAGGTTTTTGTTCCCACTATTTTACCTACTCCGCTGTCTTTTACTGCTCCAGTGAGTATCTCTGAAGCAGATGCAGAACCTTCATTTGTTATAACTACTATTTTAAAAGGTGGTGTTTTTAATGTAGAAGAGTACACTTCATCATTTTTATCGCCTTTTGTGTCTATATGGACGATTGGCCCTTCTGGGATTATTTCTTTGCACATATCAACTACTGTGCTTAAAAGTCCACCTGGGTTATATCTTAAGTCTATGATCAGGCCTTTTTTACCTTCTTTTTTATATTTTTCTAGCAATGCTTTAAAATCATCTGCTGTACCTTGATCAAACTCTGTTATTCTAATATAGCCTATTCTTTTATCTGCGGTATATTTGTCTATCGTTTGATTGTATATAGATGTGGTTTTTACGGAGTCTAGTTTTATCATCTGCCTTATCAGCTCTATATATACGACATCCCCTTTGTCTGCTTTTACCACTTCTAGTTTTACTTTGGTTCCTGCTTCTCCTCTTATGAGAGCTACTGCTTGATCTAGGGGTAAATCCTTTATATCCTTTCCATCTACGGATAGGATGATATCTCCTGTTGCGATTCCAGCTTTAAAGGCTGGTGTCCCTTCTATTGGTGAAACTACTGTTACACGATCGTTTTTACGTTCTACCTGCATTCCCACTCCGCTGAACTCTCCGCTCAAGGAGGCTTGCAGCTCTTGGAATTCTTTATTGTTATAGTAGCCGCTATGAGGATCCAGGACTTTAAACATACCGTCTATGGCGCCTCTTATCAATACCTCATCATCTACATCCTTATAGTAATCGCTTTTTATGATATCCATCATGGATTCAATAGTGGAGAGGGCGGGGGAATCCGCGATAACGAATGACAAAGTTAAGGTTAGTATCAATCCCAAGATTATTAGAGTTAGGAGTTTTGGATACGAGGTTCGAGGCTCGAGGGGTGAGGAGTTAGGGTTCCAGGTTCCAGGCGCCAGGTTCCAGGTTTTTTTGGAGGTTGGGCGTTGGAGATTTGAGTCGGGTGCTTCTACATTTTTATTGTCTTTCATTTTTGCATCTCTCCTATCTGAATGTTTATAAGTTACCTAAAGTTAACGATTCGTTCTCTGTAATCTGTTGCTATTTTTTCTTGCAGATATGTTATAAATCTGTTTATTAAGTTTGCACATTCGCCTCTTGTTAGGGTTTTATTTGGTTGTACCATTCCATATTCATTTACATCTATTATACCCATATCATAGGCTACAGTCATTGATTTTTTTGCCCAGTTGGATATGGTATTTTCATCCATAAAAGGTGCTCTGGCTCCTGTTAGGTTCATATCTTCTAAGCCAAGTGCTCTCACAATTGTGGTGACTGCTTGGGCTTTGGTCAGGGTGCCGTCTGGGTTAAACCTGTTGATATCGATGCCATTCATGATTCCTGTGGTCAATGCCTTTTGTATAAATTCATAATTTGGATCGTCAGCCTTCAAATCACTGTAGCTGATATCCGGCTCTATTTTTGCTTTTGTTTTAGGCTTTGCTACTGTTTCTTCTTTGATCAAACCACATGCATTGATGATGGCTTTTGCAAATTCGCCTCTGTTTATGGGTATCAAAGGATTATAGTAGCTTGATTCTCCTGATATCACGCCTAGGCTAAAAAGCTTCTTTATATCTCCTTCTGCCCAATAGCCTGTGATATCTGTATATCTTGGTATAGGAAGAGGCTTTAGCTGAGGCAATGTGGACATGGTGTAGCTGCCTTCTCCTGACTTTCTCTTTGTCACATCGGTGACCTTTAGATTTGGCAAATCGTATTTATATGCTACTGTGTTTTCTTCATTTTCGCTTAGGACATAGCTTTCTTTGAAGCTGATGGCAGAGGGCTGGGATAGTCTCTCCAGCACTCTCTTTGTTTTTATATTGGTCACCCCATACTCTATATCTCCGGTGTTCTCTATATAGACGGTGGAGGTTGCAGTCTTTGGCCTTTTATAGGTGATGATATGCCTGATCAAGG
>JAUQXG010000275.1 GCA_030834765.1 Lutispora sp. | reverse complement strand
AAAGTCTTTTTGTGATTTTTACTTAAAATCAGCTTATATTTTTTTTGTTCATTGCCCTCATTGATTACTATTTTTACTTTTGCTTCTGAGCTTAGTTCAGGAAATTCTGATCGGTGCGGATCGCTCATTGACCATAATTCTACTTCTCCTACTTGAAAATCAAGTTTATCTGCGTTTTGGATAAGTTCCATAACGAATTCCTCGTCGTTCTTGCAAAACTTTAATGCTTCCTCTAACTTTTTATTTTTTATTTCATTTAAATACTTTTTCACTAATGTTTTTATTTCTTTTACTTCATTAGAATTTGGATGAGTAGAGAATCCTGTAATATACCACTCATCATATATTTTCATCATTTCCAGTGAATTAATAAAAAACTGTCCTAGATTTACTGATGCATGATTTTTATTAATTAGTATTGGATCTATGGTTATAAAAGATGGAATATAAGCTTCTTTATACATTCCAGGCAACGGCATATTGAACCGCTTATAATCAATAAGCTTATTCTCTAAAGCTTCTTGTGGACCTAAATCATATGTATTTACATAGATTTCTTTTGCAAGAGCTTCGTAGCCCTCATAAGAGCCGCTGTATTCATAATCTAGTTTAAACATTTTCAAAATTGTAGTTTTAATTTTAAAAATATCTAAATCTTCACTTCTCGAAATTTTTTGTGTTAAGGAAAAATCTGATAAAGTAATATTCAATTCATTGTTAGAATAGTCCCCAACGAAATTTAATTTATCTTCACTAGGACTTAAATAAAAAGTGGGGGTGACAGCTTCTATTGACTGCTTTAATCCTGTTACTGGATCTAATTTAATAATAACATATCTGTTTCTGCTTTGAAGATTTGTGTTTAAAGTAGAATAAATAATATCCCCTGTAGATTTTAAAATACAGGATTTGTATATTTGTCCTTCATGAATCAGTTTGTTTTCCATGGTTTTTAAATTAGTCAAATACAAATCATTCATACTATTTTTTGTATAAATAACATTTGCATTATCACAATCAGAATAAATGCCATTTGCAATAAAAGTATAATTTTTATTGTTAAAATCATAAAGGGTGATCATATCATAATAGTGAACATCTTTCATTTGCACCAAATAAGTGTTGTTGTTGAATTTATGTTTGATAAAAGGAGTGAGACTTTCTGCCGCTATGGAGATGAATTCCTTAGAAGAAATATCAAATATCACCTTTGTATCAAACATTAATTTTTTTGAATCTCTAGACCAGCTAAGAGTAGATAAGCCTTTATAGCTTTCGCTGCTTAGTATTCTATCAAGTTGCTCCGTAGATAGATTGTAAATAAATACATTGCCGCTCCCATCAATAAATCCAAACAATTCACCAGATTCATCAAATTTATAATCTTTAATAGATAAGAAATTTCCTAGATCTTTTTTACTTTGGTTAGAAGGTTTATATACATATAGTTTTGATAGGCCAATCATATTGCCAGTGACTACATTTCGGTTTCTCAGTTCACTTTGCATATCTGGTATATTTGAATATGCGAATACTTTATCAGAATCTGGAGATACAGCAATAGGTGTTAAATCAGAGGGTAAGCTTTTTAATACAGATGAATTGTTTTCAATGACTTTTTTCTGAATAGCTGTATCAAATTGAATATTAATAACATAATCAGGCATATTGTCTTTTTCTTCGCTTTCGCCTTCTATCACCACAAGGGTATCCTCTTTAATAGCACAGGACGTTAGAAATAAGACTAAAATACTCAGGGTTAGTAGTAACTTTTTCATTCTTTCACCTTTACAAGACAAATATTTACTCTTGTACCTTCATTTTTTAAGCTTTCAATGGTGATTGCTCCATTGTGTTTAGCAATGATTTCTTTAACGATTGAAAGGCCTAAACCCCAGCCTTCAGTTTTACTATTTCTAGAC
>JAUQXG010000274.1 GCA_030834765.1 Lutispora sp. | reverse complement strand
AACCCAGATCCGTTTGTGTAATTTGCACTGATAGGAAGCTCTAACCTAAGGTCAATACCTGTTATAGCAATACCCTTATCAGTAATGACAGCCCTCATGGTTTTTCTTGTTATGGATAAAATTAATTCTAGTATCAATATCAGAATCAAAAGCATCCCTAGCTTAAATTGAGTAAGAATATCAAAAACAGGTTTAGATAATAAAGGAAATAAAACGATGACTCCAGGTAAGGCATATATTAATATCTTGTCTAAAATCCTGATTGCCTGACATTCCACATCGAAAAGAATATTTGAAGTCTTTAGAGATTTTTTCACATAAAGCTTTCGAACATAAGCCTGAATAAATAAAATAAAAAGAAAAGAAATAGGCATAAAAGAATAGCCTATATAAATTGGCAGCTGGTAATTATTCAAAAATATAGTTAGAATATAATTGGATAAGATAAAAAGGATTAAGAATGAGAACAATGAGACAATAAAAACGATGTTTTTCATGGTGTTATTCATTTGATGCACCTCTTGTGTTTTTGTAATCATTATATACTTAAATGCTGTGATATGTAAATATGGAGGTTTTTATGTTAAGTTTGCAGGAAAAGATAAAGAATCTCCCGGAAAATTCGGGAGTTTATATTATGAAAGATGAATATGATGAGATCATTTATATAGGGAAAGCAATCAATTTAAAAAATCGAGTAAGACAATACTTCCAATCCTCTAAGAACCATGCGCCAAAGGTGAAAGCCATGGTAGAAAGAATCGTTGATTTTGAATATATCATCACAGATACAGAGCTTGAGGCTTTAATACTTGAATGTAATATGATAAAAAAGCATAGGCCTCACTATAATATACTGTTAAAGGATGATAAGCATTACCCCTATATCAAAGTGACCATGGGAGAAGACTATCCAAGAATCATCATTACAAGAGAAATAAAAAAAGATGAATCCAAATATTTTGGACCCTATACAGGAACCGATGCAGTATATAAAACAATTGAGATCATAAAGAAGCTATTTCCAGTAAGAAGCTGCAATAAAAATATGAATAGAACTCCAGGGAAAGAAAGGCCATGCTTAAACTATGATATAAAACGCTGCTTGGCACCTTGTCAAGGAAATGTAAATAAAGCTGAATATAAAGACATGATGAAAACAGTATGCCTTTTTTTAGATGGAAAAGTAGATGATTTATTAAAAGAATTAGAGATGAAAATGGCCCATGCTGCAGAAAATTTGGACTTTGAAAGAGCTGCTGAAATCAGAGATCAAATAAATGCTGTGAAAAAAGTAAGTGAAAAGCAAAAAATCATTTCATCCGCTTTGAAAGATCAAGATGTCATCGCATTTGCAAGAGAAGAAAATGAGACTTGTGTACAAGTGTTTTTTATAAGAGGAGGAAAATTAATTGGAAGAGAACATTTCTTCCTTACAGGTGCAGAAAATATTGAAGATGAAGAATCACATAAAGAGATTTTAAGCAGCTTCGTAAAGCAATTTTATACAGAGTCCAAGTTTGTTCCCCGAGAAATACTTTTGCAAGAAGAAATTGATGAAGTGAATATTATTGAGAGTTGGCTTTCCAATAAGAGAGGCAGCAAAGTTAAGATAGAAGTGCCCAAAATAGGTGAAAAGCATAAGCTTATTGAAATGGTAGGCAAAAATGCGGAGGATGCGCTGCAGCTTCTTATAGATAAAAGTAAAAAGGATATCGGCAGGACAATAGGAGCAATAAAAGATTTAGCAGGATATCTGAATACTGATACCATATTAAGAAGAATAGAAGCCTATGATATTTCAAATATTAAAGGCGTTGATAGTGTAGGCTCCATGATTGTTTTTACAGATGGAAAACCAGATAATAGGAATTATAGAAGATTCAAAATAAAAACTGTGGATGGACCAAATGATTACGAAAGCATGAGAGAAATCATAGAGAGAAGAATTGTCCATGGGCTCCGTGAGGTTGAGGAGAATAAGTCAAAAGGAAAAGCACCGGAAGAGGGCAAATTTTCTAAATTTCCAGACCTCATTATGATAGATGGAGGACTTGGGCATGTCAATGCAGTGATTCCAATTTTGAAAAGGTATGATATCAATATTCCTGTATGCGGAATCGTAAAAGATGATAAGCATAGAACAAGAGGATTGATATATGATGGGCAAGAGATCATGATTCCAATCACTTCCAACACCTTTAGGCTTATAACCAATATTCAGGACGAAGCCCATAGGTTTGCATTTAGTTATCACAAAAGCCTTCGAGGGAAATCAAGTATAAAATCAATATTAGATGAAATTCCTGGAATTGGAGCAGTGAGAAAAAAAGCCCTTATCAAACATTTTGGCAGTATAGATAAAATAAAAAGGGCAAGTCAAGAAGAATTGAATGCTGTTAAGGGGATGAATTCAAAAACTGCCGAAGATTTATATAATTTTTTCAATAAATAAGACTTTTTTTTACTAGCTTCGTACTATATTATGAAAAGATTATTACAAGCTTATGGATGTTAAATTTTGAAAAAGGCTATCGCCTTTATCAATTCTATTTTGTGCAGCATAGCTGTAGGAAGGAGTAAAAAATGAATAGAAAATTATATAAGTCGAGAGAGAATAAAACGATATCTGGGGTATGTGGAGGTCTAGCGGAATACTTTGATATTGATGTTACCATAGTGAGATTGATTTGGGTTGCATTCTGTCTCATGGGAGGCTCAGGAATATTAGCATATTTTATAGCTGCTTTAGTGATACCTGAGGCGCCCTATTCAAATAGACAAAATGATTCCTGGCATGATAACCCTAGCAATGGGAATGAAGACAACAGATAAAAAACTAATTTTTCAATGGCTGGAAATATAACATGATAAGTTTTGGTTTTAAACATGTGTATAGTAGGAATATATATAGAGTAAAAGCTTGTTTGGAGGGATATAAATGACCCTTAGAAGAGTTTTTACTCTTTTTTTATGTTTAATAGTCATAACCTTTATTATCTTTGGGCCTAGTTATCTAAATAATAATAGAGCGGATCTTGATGAAAGCTATGGGAAGAACAATCAAAAAAAATCTGATTGGAAGGGTATTATCACTGTATGGGATTATCCTAGACTTGATTTGCGAAATGGAACAAGGTTCAGCTGGATAAAATCAAAAATCAAGCAATTCGAAAAAGAGAACCCTGGTGTCTATATTGAATTTCGAGAATTAGATCAGAGTCAGGGTCACATATCCCTTATGGCAGCGGCGAAAACAGGAGCAGTTCCTGATATAGCACCTGTTGGAAGTGACTACTATTATCAATCTAGGAACATGCTGGAGGATATCGGTAAAAGTTTCACCTTTAATGAAATCAATGATTTCGATGAAAAGTGCCTCCATACGGCAACCTATGATGATAAAATCTATGGTATTCCATGGATGAGGACTGGATACACCATGCTGTTAAATAAAGACCTATTTAGCGACCGGGATGTTCCTTTGCCTAAAGATGGTAATTGGACATACGAGGAATTTGTTGAGTCAATGAAAAAACTGACTTATGATACAAACAGAAAAAAAGGGGCAGATATATTTGGATTTAATACCTATATCCAACCAGGGGTTTATAACTCCTTTGGCATATTATTAAGTGATGGAGCAGAAGTAATTGATAGAGAAACAGGAAATTATGCATTTGACAGCGATGAAGCCCTTTCTGGGTTTAAAAAGCTATATGATTTGAAGTACATACATAAGGTAACACACCCATCCTTGGGCAATCTGAATGAAAGCGCAGCATGGAGCTCTTTTGTTAATGGAAAGGTAGCTGCGTATACAGCTGGCTCTTGGACAATACCTTATCTTAGAACCATACAAAGCCAAAATAAATTAAACTTTGCAGTTGCCAACTATCCTACTGGGATTGTAGGAAAGCCAGTTGCCATGAATTCAATAACATGCTCCTATGGACTATTTAAACAAACAGATAAAAAGAAAAAAGAGGTGTGCATACAATTTATAAGGTTCTTAACTGCACAGGAAAATCAAAGTGAACTGCTCAACTTTGGATATTTTCCTGTAAGAAAATCAGGAGAGCGTTTATATGAAAGTGATAAAGAGATGTATGCAATACAACAAAGTTTGAGTACCATAGAACCCATTCCCAGACATCCTTATTGGTATGAAATTGATTTAATCCTACAATCCAAAATACTATCCGCAATAAACGGCGAACAGGCACCAGAAAAAGCATTAGAGGAAGCAAAGGAGCAAATCAGCAAGTATATCAATATGAAGGTAGAAAAATAACTATGTTTATATATCTCGTGCCTCGAACCTCTGGCCTCGCACCAGAAAATTGTGCAACAATTTTCTAAAATGTATATATAAAATCTTAGCATTCATGTATAATATGTGTATAGAAATTTGGTTATTTGTCAATGTTTACTAAGAGTATAATATATAGATTACGGAGGAAAAAGGAATGTCAGAAGCGATAGGAAAAATAAAAGTAAAACATCCAGAGATTGATTTCGAAGGAAATACATATATTAGAATACCAATAAAAACACATGTTATTATAAGGGAAGATAACATTGTGGAAGTAGCGAAGAAATACACTTTAGATCAGATTGTACCTGGTGATATCCTTTTTATAAGCGAAAAAGCAGTTGCCATAACACAAGGGAGAGCCTTTCCGGTTAAAGACATCAATCCTAGACCCCTAGCTAGGTTTTTGTCAAAGTATGTTCAAAAAACAAAGGCAGGTATTGGACTTGGCATGCCAGAAACAATGGAAATGGCATTGAGGGAATGCGGCGTAATAAGAATATTATTTGCTGCTGCAGTAAGTGCCATAGCAAAGATATTTGGCAGAAAAGGTGACTTCTATAGAGTTGCGGGATATAAAGCATCTTCTATTGATGGGCCAACACCTAACACTTTGCCACCTTATAATAAATACGTTGTTTTAGGTCCTGAAAACCCAGACAAAGCTGCAAAAGAAATTTCAGATGCAATCAATACAGAAGTTGCTATCGTTGATATCAATGACTTAGGAGGAAATATACTTGGAACCTCAAATGCTTCCATGGATAGAAAAGTATTGGTAGGGATCTTAAGAGATAATCCCCTTGGACAATGCAGTGAGCAAACACCAATGGGAATAATAAGAAAGCTTTCCTAAGGAGGATGAAAATTGACTTCAATTAGACTAAAAGAGCCTATGAAAGATCATACTTCTTTTAAAGTAGGAGGAGCAGCGGAAATATTTTTCCAGCCAGAGAATATAAATGAACTAAAGCAATCATTGCTGTTTGTTCATCGTTATCACATACCTTATTTTATAATGGGCAATGGCTCTAATCTTCTTGTCAGTGATAATGGAATAGAAGGTGCTGTAATTAAAATTGGAGAACACCTGAGCAATATAACCATAGATGGAGAAACGGTAATAGCAGAAAGCGGAGCACTGCTGTCCACTCTATCAAAGCAATGTGCAAGGGAAGGCCTGAAGGGAATTGAATTTGCAAGCGGAATACCTGGCAGTCTAGGCGGCGCTATCGCAATGAATGCTGGTGCATATGGCGGAGAGATGAAGGATATCGTAGAATGGGTAGAGCTATTCAATAAAGACTATCAGGTGATTAGATTATCAAAAGAAGAGATGGATTTTTCCTATAGGAAAAGCATTGTAGAAAAAGAGCATTATATCGTTCTTCGAGTTGGGATAAAACTTGAAAAAGGCGATCAATTAGAAATCGATAGCAGAATGGCAGAGCTTGCTTTGAAGCGAAAAACCAAACAGCCTCTTCATCTACCAAGTGCAGGCAGTACATTTAAAAGACCAGCTGGCTATTTTGCTGGGCAGCTTATTGAAGATTCAGGACTAAGAGGTTATGCTCTTGGAGGGGCTCAAGTGTCGGAGCTGCACTGTGGGTTTGTTGTGAACAAAGATCATGCTACGGCAAAAGATATATATGATTTAATAAGATATGTTCAAAATGTTGTTTATGATAAGTTTGAGATAAAACTTGATACAGAAGTTAAAATGATAGGTGATTTTTAATGTATGCAGGATTTGTTGAATGACAAATCCTGTTTTGCATAAGATAAGGTTGATATATCATCGGAAATAGAAAGAGTAAAGAGGTGGAATAATTGATTAAACTATATGCGGATTATCATACCCATACAATTTATAGTCATGGAAAAGGTACGATAATGGATAATGTTCTTGCAGCAAAAGAAAAAGGATTAACAGAAATTGCTATAACGGATCATGGTATAAGGCATTTCAGGTTTGGCGTAAAAAGAGATGATTTAAAAAAAATGCGAAGAGAAATAGATGTGATAAATGATGGAAATACGGGAGTAAAAGTATTGCTTGGCATGGAGTGCAACATCATCAGTTCGGAAGGCGATGTGGATGTTGACGAAGAGATCTTAAAGCAGCTGGATATTTTATTGGTAGGTTATCATTTGATGGTTAAGCCAAAGAAATTATCCGATGTAGGTAATATATATGGCAGAAACCTTATGGCAAAAATGTTAAGCCTATATAAAGAAGAAACAAAGGAAGCAAATACAAAGGCGATTATCAAGGCAATTCATAAATATAAGATTGATATTATAACACATCCAGGAGCCAGAATACCTATCGATACAACAAGGGTAGCAGCAGAAGCGGCTAAAGCGGGTACTGCTATGGAAATCAATTCAGCTGCAGGCTATTTGAAAGTAGAGCAAGCTATCGCAGCTGCAAAACAAGGAGCGAAATTTGCTATTGATAGTGATGCACATATACCTGGGAATGTAGGCAATTTTACTTTAGGAATAAAAATAGCCGAAGCAGCTGGGATAACAAGTGAACAGATAATCAATGCAGTAAAATGATTGAGAAAAATTAATTTTATTACATAGATGGTTTGTCTTTATCAATTTGATTTTATGCTAAAGCGTTATATATAACGCTACGATGCAAGGAAGGGGTATAAAAATGAAGTTTATAATAGTAACTGGTCTTTCAGGAGCTGGGAAAAGCCAGTCTATGAAATTTCTCGAGGATTTAGGCTTTTTTTGTGTAGATAATATGCCACCTGCACTTTTGCCAAAGTTTGGAGAATTATGTGTTCAAAACCAGCATATGATAAGGAATGTAGCTTTAGTAACGGATATCAGAGGAGGCGCTTTTTTTGATGAGCTTTTGGCTAATTTAGATCAGCTAGAAAAGGCAGGGGTGAAATATGAAATCTTGTTTTTAGAAGCGTCTGATGAAACTTTAATAAAAAGGTTTAAATCAACTAGGAGAAAACACCCCCTTGCGGAAGAAGGCAGAATCATTAAGGGCATTAAGCTAGAAAGAATAAGACTACAAGAAATAAAAAATAAAGCAACAAATATAATAGATACTACCAACATGATTCCCGCAGAGCTTAAGGAAGAAATAGAGTATTTATTTGTGAAAGGTGGAAAATCTGAAGGCTTAATTATAAATATCGTCAGCTTTGGATTTAAATATGGAATACCTCTGGATGCAGATATGGTTTTTGACGTAAGATTTTTGCCGAATCCGTATTATATTGAGAGTTTAAAAAGGTTTAGCGGGAATGAAGAGAAAGTAAGGAATTATGTAATGCAGTGGCCGGCAGCAATGGAGTTTTTAAACAAGTTATTAGATATGACAGAATTTTTAAATCCGCATTTCATAAAAGAAGGAAAATCTCAGCTTGTGATTGCCATAGGATGTACAGGCGGCAGACATCGATCTGTGACAATAGCAAATCTCCTTGCCAATAAGTTGAAGGAAAATGAACATCGAGTTCTGATTCAACATAGGGATATTGAAGAGGAAAGCTATAGATAGTAAAGATAAAAAGGGATGGGGGAGGCTGCATTTTGGAAAATGACAGAGTGAAAAAGCTTTTGCAGGGTGCAGGAATTTTTTCAGGAGGACCAAAAGTTGTTACGATAGGTGGAGGTACAGGCCTTTCTGTTATCTTGAGAGGCTTAAAAAAATATACATCCAATATAACTGCCATAGTTACAGTAGCTGATGATGGCGGGAGCTCTGGAATGCTTCGGCAGGACTATGGGGTTTTGCCCCCTGGAGACATCAGAAACTGCATCATGTCTTTGGCAAATACAGAACCAACCATGGAGAAATTGATGCATTATAGATTTACCGACGGCAGCCTAAAAGGGCAAAGCTTTGGAAATCTTTTGATCACTGCGCTAAATGATATATGTGGAGGATTTGACTTAGCCGTAAAAGAAATAAGCAATGTTTTAGCTGTAACAGGAAGGGTTATGCCTGTCACTTTAGAAAATATTACACTTTTTGCTGAGCTTGAGGATGGCACCATTATAAAGGGTGAGTCACAAATACCGATCATACAGCAAAAATCAAAATCAGAAATCAAAAGGATTTTCTTAAAACCTTCTAATTGTAAAGCTTTGCCAGAAGCGATGAAAGCCATAGAAGAAGCGGATGCTATTATTCTAGGACCTGGAAGCTTATATACCAGCGTGATTCCAAATCTATTGGTGAGAGGTATATCCAAATCCATAGCAAAAAGCACAGCTTTAAAAATTTATGTCAGCAATATTATGACTCAAAAAGGGGAAAGTATTGGATATTCCCTTGCAGACCATATTAAAGCCATAAATGAACATGCCAATAACAAGGTTGTAGAATATGTGATTGCAAACAATCAATCTATACCAGATGAGTTGATGAATAAGTATAAAACAGAAGAAGCGGCACCTGTGGCATTAGATTTTATGGAGTTAAGAGAGTTAAAAGTAAAAGTGATAACTGGCAACTTTGTTAATATAGAGCAAGGCTTTATCAGACACAATTATAATTTACTTACTGAAACAATCTTTGGGCTTATTTGTGATGAAAAATTGGCTGGTGATACAAGAAGGCTATTGGACTATTACTTTGTATATGATAAACTAAAAAAGTAAGAAATTTTGCAGAAACATATCATATAATGTTTTAATATGATTTTCATCCAATGAACAAAAGATTGGATTGATGATGGCACAATGATAAGGAGATGTATCAAAATGAGTGAAGATATAAAAATTGAGATAATTTCATGGATAAAATTAATCGTTACTGCATTTGTAATTGCCTTTATCCTCAAAACCTTTGTATTTCAAATTGCTTACGTGAAAGGGCCGTCCATGGAACCAACCCTTTATGAGGGTCAAATTCTAATCATATCTAAAATAAATTACTTTGTAGGGACACCTTCAAGAGGTGAAATCGTTGTTGTGAATGATAAATTGGCAAAGAAAGATTTAATAAAAAGGGTAATTGGAATGCCAAAGGAAACCATAGAGATTAAAGATTATCATGTTTATATCAATGATATTGAGTTAAATCCCGATTATACACAGCTGCCAACAGATGACAATGGTTTTCAGAAATCTGCAGTTCCTGATGAAAACTATTTTGTCATGGGAGACAATAGGCCTGCAAGCAGAGATAGTCGGTCAGAATCCCTTAGCTTTGTAAATAAGTCTAATATTGTTGGCAAAGCAGTATTTCGTGTTTGGCCTATGGATAAGTTTGGTGTATTAAAATAAATGAGGTGGGATAATGTCATTTTCAGTGAATATAAAGAATGAAATATCAAAGCATCTGACAAATAACAGTTGCTGTCAATTAGCAGAATTATCTGCTCTCATTAAAATGACTGGAACCATACAGATACACGGCAGTAAAGGATTTGGAATCAAATTGCATACAGAGAATGCCTCTATTGCAAGGAGGATATTTTCTTTAATCAAGGATAATTTTAGCAAGAATATTCAAGTAAGCATGATAAAGAACAAACAGTTAAATAAAAATAATAGTTATATACTTCAAATAAACAAAGAGATGGGATCAGAGCAGATTTTGAAAGCATGTGGGATACTTATAGAAAATGAAAAAGGTATCAAATTTAATTATGGAGTACCCCATGGGCTTATTAAGAAGAACTGCTGTAAGAAAGCATATCTGAAGGGTGCTTTTTTAGGTGGAGGCTCTGTAAGCGACCCTGAAAAAAACTACCATTTGGAAATAGTAGCAAATAGCTCTGAATATGCAGAAGGGTTAAAAAGCTTAATCAATCATTTTGGATTAAGTGCAAAAACTGTTATTCGAAAAAACAGCTTTATCGTTTATTTAAAAGAAGGAGAACAGATCGTTGACTTCCTGAATATAATAGGTGCTCATCAAGCCTTATTAAGCCTTGAAAATATAAGAATATTTAAAGAGATGAGAAACAATGTAAACCGCATTGTAAATTGTGAAACAGCCAACCTCAGCAAAACAGTAAATGCTGCGGTCAGACAAATTGATAGTATAGAATATATAAAAAGTAAAATTGGGTTAAACAAACTACCTGATGGACTTCAACAGATTGCAGAAGTCAGACTGAATTATCAAGATGCAAGCCTAAAGGAATTAGGAGAAATGCTATCACCTACAATTGGTAAATCTGGAGTAAATCATAGGCTTAGAAAGCTAGAACAGATAGCGGAATCTCTGAGGGGAAAGCAATAAACCTTACTGAATAAAACCACGAGATATAAAATAAGCGGAGGCTAAACATGAGAAAGGTTTCAGTAGATAATTTGTGCGAAGGAATGGAATTAGGTAAAACGATATATACTTCTGATGGGAATATACTCCTTAGTGCAGGTATGCGTTTAAAGTCTAGTTATATAAGCAGATTCAAAGAACTGCATATAGCAGAAATGTATATTGAAGATGAAATCAGCAAAGATATATTAGTGGATGATATCATATCTGATGAAATAAGATTTGAAGCAAGGGTTGAAGTTAGGAAGGCAATGGATGCTGTAAAGCTGGGAGAAAAGCTGACAACACGAGCTATCAGAAATGCGGTTAATAATATTGTGGATGAGCTGTTATATAAAGATAATTTGATGATAAACTTAAAGGATATAAGAAGCAGCGATGATTATTTGTTTTGTCATAGTGTGAATGTTTGTGTTTTGTCTGTGATTACAGGAATATCATTAGGTTACGATAAAGACAAACTAAGTCAGCTGGGGACTGTTGCAATGCTCCATGATATCGGGAAAACAAGAATTCCCTACGAGATATTGAATAAAGTGGAGAAGCTGACAGAAGAAGATTTTGAAATCATAAAAAAGCATACCACATACGGTTATGAGATACTTAAAGAAAGCGATGATGTAAATGCTTATTCAAAGATTATCGCATTAACACATCATGAAAGATATGATGGAAAAGGATATCCATTAGGTATTTCAGATAGCCAGATACATGAGTATTCAAAAATTGTGAGCATCGCAGATGTATATGATGCAATGACATCGGATCGAGTCTACAGAAAAAGAGTTAAAATCAGTGAAGCCATTGAATATCTAATCGGATTAAGCAATTATAATTTTGATTATAACTTAGTAAGAAGCTTTATTGAGCATATCACTGTTTATCCAATTGGGACAAGCATTATTTTAAATACCAAGCAAAAGGCAATCGTGGTTGATATTAATAAAAAGTTTCCAAATAGGCCTATTATAAGAATCATCACGGATGAAGTAGGAGAAATGTTGAAGGAATTCATAGAAATTGATTTGACTAAAAATAATTCATTGGTGATTATTGATGAAATAGAAAATATTTAGATAGTGAAAAATTTTCACTATCTATTTTTATAAAACAGACATAGCTTAATAGTATTGGCTGCAATAGAAACCTTTGATTGAAATAGCATTGGTAGAATAGGGATATTTTCCTTGCTGCTAAGCTTTGAAGTACTCCGCCTCATGGATATGAACTTTGATGAATAACCACGACAGCATCTTGTGGAATAATATTTAGAATGTAACATAGTTTAATAAGTGAGAAGCTGTGAGAATAGTTTCCCTACTTTATTGTTATATGATAAAATAATAGGATAGATAATATTTTATTAGAGGGGGAAGTATCTTGGAACATGTTGATTTTAGGTATAACAATTCTTTGATAGATATTTCGGAAATTGATAACATGGATAAACTTATAGAAAATGTTCATGAATCCCTTTGTAAAAAAGAATGCGAAGGCAGTGAATTTTTAGGGTGGATTGATTGTCCTCTAAAATACCATACAGATGAAATAAATAGAATATTATCAGTGGCTGAGGAAATAAAGAATAACTCAGATATTTTAATCGTGATAGGAATCGGCGGATCCTACTTAGGTGCCAGAGCGGCAATCGAATTTACCAACAATATTTTCTCCAATTATTTAAATAATCCAGAAAATAAAACACCTAAGGTTTTTTTTGCAGGAAATAATTTAAGTGCTAATTATATTGCTCAATTGATAGAAGTCATTCAGGATAAAAATTTTAGTATCTGTGTGATATCTAAATCTGGCAAGACAACAGAGCCTGCTATTGCATTTAGAGTATTTAAAAAGCTTTTAGAGACCAAGTATGATAAGCAGGAGGCTTCTAAAAGGATTTTTGTCATCACAGATGCTAAGGATGGAGCCCTGAGAGATTTCGCTAACAAAGAAGGTTATACTTCCTTTTCCATTCCAGAGGATATTGGCGGCAGATATTCTGTACTTACTCCTGTAGGACTTCTACCCATGGCTGTTGCAGGAGTTGATATAGAAGAAGTTTTAAAAGGTGCCAAAGATGCAAGTGTAGAATACGATAATCCAAAACTAAAGGAAAATAAATGCTACCAATATGCTGCATTGAGAAATATATTGAACAGAAAAGGCAAGGATATAGAAGTCCTAGGATATTTTGAGCCAGCTTTTCAATACTTTGCTGAGTGGTGGAAGCAGCTATACGGAGAAAGCGAAGGCAAGGATGGGAAGGGCCTTTTTCCAGCATCGCTGATGTACACAACAGATTTGCACTCCATGGGACAGCTGATGCAAGAAGGAAAAAGAAATATGTTTGAAACAATCATAAGATTCCATAAAACGAATTCTAATTTGATCATAGAAGAAGATCATGAAAATATAGATGGTTTAAATTACTTGAGTGGAAAAACAATAGATTACATAAATCAAATAGCTGCCGAAGCTACTTGTACTGCACATAGAGATGGAGGAGTGCCTATTTTGGAAATAGATGTACCGGAGTTTAGTGCCTATAGCTTTGGTCAACTTGTCTATTTTTTTCAGAAGTCTTGTGCTGTGAGCTGTTGTTTATCGGATGTAAATCCTTTCACACAACCTGGAGTAGAAGCATACAAAAAAAATATGCTAGATTTGCTCCGAAAGGCATGAGGTATGTATATTGACAAAACACAAGCTGATAATTGATCATATAAAAGGATTAAAACCAGGGACCAAGATTTCTGTAAGGAAAATTGCCCAAGACCTTAATGTAAGTGAAGGAACATCCTATAGAGCCATAAAAGAAGCAGAAAACATTAACATCGTAAGCACTTCTGCAAGAGTTGGAACAGTTAGGATCGATCTTCCTAAAAAAACTGAAATTGAAAAATTGACATACAAAGAAGTGGCGAATATTACAGATGGAACCATACTGGGAGGACATGAAGGGCTAAACCTCACATTGAATAAATTTGTAATCGGTGCAATGACCATAGATGCTATGGAAAGATATATTTCACCTGGAGATATATTGATCGTCGGGAATCGAGAAGATGTGCAGCTTAGTGCATTGGAAAAAGGCTGTGCGGTTTTAATATCAGGGGGCTTCGGCTGTAGTGTCAAAGTAAAAGAATTAGGTGAAATAAAAGATTTGCCTGTAATATCCTCTAGCTATGATACCTTTACCATAGCTAGTCTTATTAATAAAGCCTTTTCAGAAAAGCTCGTTAAAAAAGATATCGTATTAGTCAAAGATATCATGATAAGAAATCCTTGCTATATGCTGGCTACAGACACAGTAAGTGATTGGAAGGATCGGGTCAAAGACTCGTCTCACAGCAGATTCCCTGTTGTAAATCAATCAAGAAAAGTCATAGGAATGGTAACAAGCAAAGATGTTACTAATATAAGTGATGATGAAGTCATTGGAAAAGTTATGACAAAGGAACCGATTTCTATCAGTCCAAACAGTCCGGTAGCATACGCATCTCAAATCATGATATGGGAAGGTATTGAGCTTATTCCTGTAGAGGATAATGATGTTTTGGTAGGGGTATTGAGCCGCCAAGATGTGATTAAGGTATTGCAATATACGAAAAACCAGCCTCAAAATGGGGAGACTATAGAAAGCTTGATTTTAAGTGGCTTTACAATAGAAAGAACGCAAAAGGGTTTAAGGATAAACGGAAAGATACCTGAAACAATGAGAAGTAATTTTGGTACTGTTAGCTGTGGTTCTATTTCCATTCTTATGCTGCTGGCAGCTTCTGAAGCCGTAAGAAAGCATAAAAATGTTGAGATATTGACAGATAGTGTAAGTATATATTATATAAAACCTGCTCAGTTCAATGAAATTATAGAAATCGAGTCCGTAATCATTGATTCTGGAAGAAAAAACTGTAAAGTTGAATTACAGGCACTAAGTGGAGAAGATATTATTGCTAAGGGAATTATATCGGTTAAAGTCCAGAAGAAGAGTGCTGGAGGTCTAGGTTGAAAAAGGCTATGGCCTT